>CAZDMM010000009.1:23335-28190 GCA_964505845.1 uncultured Caldilineaceae bacterium | reverse complement strand
GCGAATAGATATCCCAGGCTTCAAAATAACCCACCGCGTACCCCTGGCTTCGAGCCTCGGCCAGCAGCCTGTCAAAAGGAATCAGCATTAACCCCACCCCGGCTCAAATTTCCTGGCCAGGTTCAAAACCGTTGCCCTGGCCAGGGGTCAGCCTGACTACTTGTCTATACAAGTTAACCGGCGCATAGTTTAGCACAACGGCTCTTTAGAGGCAAATCAGAACTGATCCCAGGCTGAGACGGGGCTTTCTCGGCTTTTAGGTGGAAATCCGCTTTCTTGAAGAAAACAGATTTTTGGCCCGCACGCCTAAAAAATTGGGTGCACCCGCCGAGATGAGCCAGGCCAGGTAGAAGGGAAGCCACACCGCCAGCGAAGGCCACCACGCTTCCTGCCATACACCGGTCTGCTCATAACCGATATAAACTTGGCGGGCGAAGATAACGGTTACCGCCGGGGCCAGCCAGGCTGCCTGGCCCTCGATGGCGATGAACGCCAGCATCCAGCAGACATACCAGGGGTGGACGACCGGGCTGAGGATCAGGCTCAACCCAAAAAACGCGCCGGCAAAGCGCCAGCCAGAGAGCACATCAGAATCCTCGCACCGGCGCAGGAGGTAGGTCAGGTAGACCAGGGCCAGAACGGCCAGGACGGTGGCGCGCGCCCACAGGTAGGCGTCAAGGGAGTCAAGGACCAGGTACCACGTACTTTCAATCAGGTGGTAGAGGCTGTTGTTGAAGTCGCCCCGCCTGGCAAAGAGGCCCAGCCCCTTGAAGGGCGTCCCGCCGGCTACAAAGGGCAGCCAGGGCAGGGCAAAGACCAGGGTGAAGGCCAGCCAGGCCCTTTTGCTCCAGCGCCGGCCCCAAATGGGTAACAGCAGCAGCGGAAAAAACTTCATCTGGCCGCCCAGGGCCAGGCAGACGGCTGCCCCCGCCTCCCGGCGTTGGAGCGCCAGCAGCAGCGCCGCGCTCAGGCAGAGCAGGGCGAGCGCGTCCAGATGCCCGCTGTTGGCAAATTCCAACGCCACCAGCGGCGACCAGGCATACAGCAGCGCCCGGCGCTCATCCCTGCCGGCGGCCTTAAGCGCCCGCATCAGCAGCGCCGCCGCGCCCAGACTGGCTAATGTGGCCAGCCCGCGCAGCGCCCAGGGATTTGCGGCCAGGCGATAAACTGCGGCAAACAGGGTTTCGGCCAGCGGCGGATAGCCGGTGGGCACATCGCGGTTGAAGATCAACTCCCAATACTCGTCCCGGTAGACGGCCAGTTCGGCCGCTGCCGGCGGGTAAGTGTACGGATTCACCCCATGCGCCAGGAGCTTGCCGTCCCAATAGTAGCGATACAGGTCGTTAGACAGGGGGTAGGGGGTCAACAGAAAGGTGAAGTGAAAAAGCGCGGTAAAGCCCATCAGGAGCAGCCGGGTTCTCATGGCGATGGGTGTTGGCCGGGCGTGCAGGATGCGCCAGGCAACCAGCCAAAAGATGACGCCGGGCAGGAAGAATCCGGCGATGAGCTGCCAGGAGCCGCGCCACACCCCGGAGAAGGCCCAGAAGGCCAGCAGGGCCAACTCGAGCAGAGTCCCCCAGCCCGCCAATTCCAGGTCAGGCCCATGCCGGCCGGCTTGAAGGCTCACCAGCCGAGTTGAAAATTGCCGGTTACGCATCACGAACCCATCGGGGCCGGGCCGACCAGGAAATAACGCCGGCCGGGCTGCACGCTCTCCAGCCGGGTCCAGGCTGTCTCGGCATCTCCCTGCACGCTCAACTGCTCCCATTCGCCGCCATCACCCTTGATCCCCAGCGAGATTTCGGCGAGCAGCGATTTTTTGAAGTTCTTCAGGCAAGAAAAGACAATCTTGGCCGGGGCGCTAAAGTGCAGTTCGTCCGGGCCAAAGCGGTAGGCGTAGCTGATGGGCACGCCAAACGCCTCCAGCGGCGCTTTGCCGGGATAATCTTGCCGGATTTCCAGGCGGCCGGCCGGCTGCCCGGCGGCATCCAGGACAGCCACCCCCTGGTCAATCTCCAGGCGCATGCAGCCGTCGGGCGACTTAAGCACCAGGGGCGTTAAGGCCTGGCCCTGTTGGTCAAGCTGAGAACTCAGGTTGACCTCTTGAGGCGGGAGCAGAGTTGACGTGGGGGCTTTGGTGGGCGGGTGTAAAAAGTTGTCCACACTGCTGTTCTGGACCGGGCCGCAGGCCGGGAGGCACAGGCTAAGAGCGCACAGCAGGGCCGCCAGCCGCAGGCGTGGACGGTGGACAAACGGGGGTAAGAGGCTAGAATAATTTATCATGACCGTTTCCGAAGCGTTAGTAATCTTTGCCAGGCAGCCTGACTCGCAAACTAGCAAAACCCGGCTCTCGCCGCCCCTCAGCCGGGCTGCCGCAGCCCGACTGTATGCCTGCTTCCTGGCCGACACCCTGGCCGCAGCCCGGCGCATGCCGCAGGTCGGGCGCATCATCGCCTATGATCCGGCGGCGGCGGAGGGCTATTTTGCGGCGCTGGCCCCCGATTTTCAGCGCATGCCGCAGGCCGGGGCCAACCTGGGAGACCGCATGCACCAGGCTCTGGCGACGCTGTTCGCTCAGGGGTTGCAGCGGGTGGTCTTGATCGGCAGCGACCTGCCCCACCTCCCGCCGCAAACGCTGCGCCGGGGCTTTGAGGCGCTGCGCCGGGGCGCCGAGGTGACGCTTGGTCCCAGCCTGGACGGCGGCTATTACCTGATCGGCCTGACCCGGCCCCAGCCGCAGCTTTTTGACCTGCCCATGAGCACCCCCGACGTTCTGCGCCAAACGCTGGAACGGGTCGAGCGCCTGGGACTGCGGCTCACCCTGCTGCCGGAAATGTTTGACATAGACACCGGGGTCGACCTGGCCCGGCTGAGGGCGATGCTGGAAGCCCAGCCGGCCATCCCGGCCCGCTGCACGCGAGCCTGGTTGGCGAATTCGAACGGGGAGTGAGGGTCAGTATTTGATACCAATGGTCTAGCCAAAGACCGTAAATTACCGCCGAGTACGCCGAGGCCGCAAAGGTTTTCTGATAAAAATCTCGGTGTTCTCAGCGTTCTTTGCGGTAAGAAAAATGGTGCTTGAAAGGACAATTGGTATGAGTCACGAGTCCCTACCGCCTAGGTAAGCAGCGTCGCCAGCAGGTTCCGATCCATCTTGAGGTACTCCTCCGTCAGCGCGCCGAAGGCTTTGTAAAAATCCGTCTGCCCCAGTTTTTGCACCCGCCCCACAAATGAGGGTACCCACCGCAGCAGGTGCTCATCGAGCAGCCGCACCTGTTGTTCCAGCCACCAGGAGGCGGCGGGAAATTCGCCGGCGCGGAGGGCGGTTTCCTGGCGGGTGCAAAGTTGGGCCATGCACTCCAGCTCCAGGGCCAGGTGGTCCTCGGTTTCGTAGGTGGTTGCGGCCCGCGCCAGGCCCAACTCGTCGTACAGGCGCAGCACCGCTTCCCACTCGTCTTGCATTAACAGGCCCTCTTTGTTGCGGTGGACCGATTCATAGGGGTCGGCCCCTTCGCGCGGGTCTGAACCCAGGCACAGGCGGGCATAATCCACCGCCAACCCGGTCAGCCGGCCGGGCGAATCATCTTGCAGCGCCTGTTCCAGGCGGCGATAAGCCTGGTTCAACGCAGAGAACTGGGGAACTTGGGGAAACCGGGTGGCGCGCAGTTGCCGGTACAGGTTGTCGTCCACCTCTTCGCCCCAAACACGGGAGTGCAGTGTGTACGTGTTGGCCCGGCTTTGCGACAGCCGGATCCATTCCTGGAGCTCTTTTTTTGCCGGGGGGGATAGCTGGGAACTGTTCAAGAGATTACTCCTTTTAGGCGGGTAGCCGGTTGGTCTGCCGGTCAGATAGTCAGGTGGTCGGTGTAGCCGGGCAGTTGCTTATTAGCCCAACTCACCGACTACCCGACTACTCGACCAACCGACTAACTGACTAGTGCAAAATCAAGGGACTTTTTCGGATTAGCCCTCACCCCGTCGCTGCACGACTCCCCTCTCCCATTGGGAGAGGGGTTGCCCGCAAGGGGGGCTTCGCACGGAGGTGAGGGCCAACACCCCATCGTTTTTTTCCGAATATCTCTTCTGAGACTGCACTAGATTATTTTACCACAAACCGGTGATCGGAAGGCGAGTCCCCAACGGGAACAGCATCGCCCGCACGATCAACCCGCCAACGAGCACCAGCAGGAAGGCCGCCAGGGCGTTGGCCATGATGTGCTTCTTACCCAGCCAGGCCAGCCCGGCCGGTGCGGCCAGGCCGACTACGACCAGGCCCAGCCAAAACAGCAGGGCCAGGTCGCCGGTCAGCAGGCGAGCCATCCCCCCGGCCTGGCCAGCTACCACCAGGAAGGAGACGATCACGATGACGGTGTAGATGGCAAGGACGGCCAGCGTCCAGATGCGCAGCTTACCCACCAGCTCCGGGCGGCCGGTTTCGCCCGCCTGTTGGGGCACGAGAGCAGCCAGCACCCAGGCCAGCAGCAGCCCGTTGACCAGGGAGGAGGCCAGCAGGGTGGCCGGCAGCAGCCAGGTATTCCAGGCCGGCCGCGCCGGCAGCAGGTAGATGTTGGCAATCATGACCACCGAGAGCACGGCCAGCAGCAGGCCAACCCAGGCCAGCGCCCGGCGCGAAAGGCCGGGCAGCCAGTTGAAATACAGCATTGCCGCCAGCAGCGCCGCCACCACCCCGGTGATCAGGACGACCAGCGTCTCCTGGCTCATGGGCGAGCGGAAGTTGCTGAAGATGTAAATGGCGCTCAGCGGCGCTTTCAGGTGGCTAAAGGCCGAGATACCGGCGACGACGATGCTCCCCAGGCCAACCAGCGAAGCCCACTTGCACAAATTGGCGCGCCGG
>CAZDMM010000009.1:11544-23325 GCA_964505845.1 uncultured Caldilineaceae bacterium | reverse complement strand
AGGCGTCGGTCAGCGCCAGTAAGGCAAAAGGTCCGATAGAAAGGCCCATAAAGAGCGAATACAACACCAACGTCCATTGAATATTCATGGCTTAATTCTCCTCTCTAGGCCTGGGGCACCAGGGCACCCATTTTGGGGGCCAGGTAGATCACGCGTGGTTTTGTGCCCTGGCTCTCCAACAAGTGGAAGACCCGATCTTCATTGGCGGCCAGGTGTTTGGAAATCTCGCTGTCGGGGTCGTCCAGGTCGCCAAACATGCGCGCCTTGCCCATGCAGTGATGGACACAGGCCGGGTCCAGGCCCTGGTCAACGCGGTGAGCGCACAGGTTGCACCCCTCCATGCGGGCGGCTTCCTCATTTACCTGGCGGGCGCCATAGGGGCAGGCCCAGGAGCAATAGCCGCAGACGATGCACTTGCTGGCGTCAATCAACACCAGGCCGTCGCCGCGCTGATAGCTGGCCCCGGTCGGGCAGGCTTTGACGCAGGCGGCGTCTTCGCAGTGCATGCATGGGCGCGGCAGAAAGTACGATTTCACCTCCGGGTACTCGCCAAACGGCCCGATGGTGAACAGTTCATTGCGGAAAATGCCGGGAGGGACGCCATTCTCCTGTTTGCAGGCCACGTTGCACGAGTAACAACCGATGCAGCGTTGCAGATCAATCAACATTGTCAGGCGAGTCATCGTCACACCTCCTCGACAGGCGTCCAGGCCATGACCTTTTGGGGATCCAACCCCTTGGGTGGGCCGTCGTTCGCCTTGTAGACTTTGACCAGGAAACCACGCAACTGCGGGCAGCCGTTGAGCGGGTCGTACCCCTGGCTGGGGTCGTTGAAAGTCAACAGGTTATGGTTAGACTCGAAGACGCCGCCCAATTCGGGCAGAGTTTGGGGCGCTTCGGGGAACCAGAAATCATGGTTTGAGCAGACCACCTGCGGGTGAACGATCTCGCTCACCACCGCTTTTTGCTTGATCTTGCCCTTGGGCGACTCGATGTAGACCCAATCGTCGTTGGTGATGCCCAGTTCCCTGGCCGTGCGGGTGTTGATCTCCACCAGCGGTTCGGGGAAGATTTCACGCAGCCAGGGCACCTGGCGGTACTCGGTATGGAAGTAGGGGGGGGTGCGGCGGGTCGTACACAGCAGCGGGTATTCCTTGGCCAGTTCGCCGTCGGGGTCAAAGAGGGGCGGCTTGGTGTAGAACGGCAGCGGGTCTTGCTCGGCAACCTGGGCGGCCCGCAGGAAGAGTTCGGCCCGGCCGGCCGGCAGCAGGAAGCCGGTCTTTTTGTAGGAGTAAGGCTCTTGCGGGAAGAGGTGGATCCACTGCTCTTGCAACTGCTTCCAGGTGAGGCCCATTGGCTCCAAGCGCCAATCCAGCCATTCCTGGTACGTGTTCCAGGGAATGACCTTGTTCCAGTACTCCGGGTCTTTCTGGGCCAGAACTTTGACCAGCCCCAGGGTGCCTTCTTCGTCGGAGCGGGCTTCGCCGACCGGGTTGACGCAGCGGGGGCGGGCCATGATGCCCCACACCAGGTGGCAGTCAACGATGAACTCGCGCTCGGTCCACATGGCCACCGGCAGCACCAGGTCCGACATCATGGCCGTGGGGGTCATGTACAGATCCCAGGTGACGATGAAGGGGAATTTTTGGATGGCGTTGAACACCTGGCTGGTGTTCATGCTGTTGAGCAGCGGGTTGGCCCCAACCACCCACAGCATTTCAAACTTCAGTTCGCCGGAGTCGACGGCGCGGTTGACAAAATCGGAGTGGCCGCGGGTCATGGGGAAGGGGTTATACTTGGCCGCCAGCTCGCTGACCTCCGGGGGCAGCAGGTCGGCCCGGAACATCTCTGGAGCGACATAGGGGCCGATTTCGCCGGGGAAGCCGGCCATGCGGAAATTCGGCGGGGACCACATGGCCATGCCGCCGGGAACGTCCAGGTCGCCGGTTAGGGCAATCAGCATGATGGCCGCCTGTGTGGCCCGGGCCGAGTTGACGCCGATCTGGTCAAAGGTGACGCCCCACTGCAAGGCCCACTGCTTGCTGCCGGCGATCATGCGGGCCGCCTCTTTTATTTTATCGGCCGGAACCCAGGTAATCTCCGCTACCTTGTCCGGCGGATACTCTTTGAGGCGTTCCACCAGCAAATCCCAGGCGGTGCGGCAGGTAACGGTCGTACCGTCGCCCAGCTTGACCTCGAAGGGGCCGTTCATGGCCGGTTTGACCTCAGAACCGGCGGCGATCACGGCTTCATTCTTCTCGGCATCCCAGACCACGATCTTTTCGGGGGGGCGCACGGCGAAGGGCGGGCCGTGGAAAACCGGCGGTTCCTCGCCGCGCAGAACGTACTCGGTCAGCATCTGGCCGTTGTCGTCGCGCACCAGGCCCGGCAGGTTTGACCACTTTTCGACAAACTCGTGGTCGTACAACTCTTCGTTGACAATTACATTCAGGAAGCCCATCGCCAGGGCGGTATCGGTGGCGGGCTTGACCGGCAGCCACAGGTCGGCCTTTTGGGCCAGGTTGGTGTAGACCGGGTCAATCACGATGGTTTTAGCGCCGTTGTTGGCCATCTCCAGGGGGCGCGAACCGTGCATGCCGTCGGCGTGGCAGTAGGTCAGATTGTTGCCCCAGTGGACAACCAGCTTGGGTTTGTCGCCTTTGAAGCCATAGTAGTCGGCCACAGGGATGCGATAGCCGAGCATCCGGGTGATAACCTCGATGCGCGGCAGGTAGCACAGCGGCGGCATACCAAAGCGGATGCCGATGCCCATGGCGTTCTGGAAGATGCCGTACCAATCCTGCCAGTGCCGGCCGGTGCCGCCACACAGGGCCACGGCCTGCTTGCCGTACTTATCCCAGGTTTCGGTCAGTTTGTCGGCCAGGATTTGGTAGGCTTCATCCCAGGTGATGCGCTCCCACTGGCCGGCGCCGCGTTCGCCCACCCGCTTCATGGGGTAGCGCAGGCGGCGCGGGTTGTACTGGTGCTGGATGGTTGATAGGCCGCGCACGCACATCGCACCTTTGTTGGTGACGGCTTCGGGGTTGCCCTCCACCTTCACCACCCGGCCGTTGCGCACGTGGACAAGCGTGCCGCAGGTGCCGTGACACATGCGGCAGACCGAGCGAAAGACTTGTTCCTCGCCTTCGGCGGCAGCGCTCCTCTCCGGATCCAGCCAGCGCAGCCGGGGCAGTTGGGCTGTCATAGCGACGGCGGCCATGGCCCCGGTTGCCTTCAGGAAATCTCGTCTGGATATTCCTTTTACCTTCATAATTTTTTTCTCCTGACGCGTTTGAAAGCATTTTGGATACTGCTTTCACGCATGCTCATTATTGTTCTGAGGGCTGCGTAGTCTACCCCCGCAGAACCGTTTCTTAAGGACATCTTGGTGATTATGTTTTCAGGCGTCTCCTTTCCAGGCCGTTTCCGGCAAATTCAACCAGGTTGAGGCGGCTTTCTGAGCCGGGCCGCCAGGCGGCGCAGCCAATCGCGCCCATCTTCCAGGTGCAGCGCGCCGCTTGGGCAGGCCTGTACGCAGCGGCCGCAGCCGACACAATCGGCCAGTTTTATTTCACCACGCTCCGCAATCAGCCGGCGCAGGGGCACACCCATATCGCAGGCGCTTTCACACAAGTTGCAGGGGCGGCAGCGCTCCCGGTCGGCGGCCACCCGGAAAAAGCCCAGCCGCCCGACCAGGCCGTACAGCGCACCCCAGGGACACAGATAGCGGCAGTAGTTGCGGCTGCCGGTCAGCGGGATGAGCAGCAAACTGGCAAAGTAAAGGTTAAGGTGGACCGTCCAGAAGGCCCAGCTGTAAACGCCGCCCCACTGCGCGTTGGGATCGAACAGGATGACCCACAGGAGCGGCAGCGCGGAAGCCAGGGCCAGCCACTTGAGGTTTTGCAGCCCAAAGGCCAGCGGCCCCTTAAAGGTGCGGTCCCGAAAAGGCTCGCCGGCCGTATCGCGCAGGCCCACGCAGGGGCAGTTCCAGGCGCAGTCGGCCCGCCGGCCAACCAAAAAGACAAGCAGCAGGTAGATAAAAAACCAGGGCGTGCCAAAGGTATGGTGATTGAAAAAGGTGATATCAAACCACAGCGGCAAAACCAGCCAGAGCAGCGTCACCGCGCCCACCAGAAAGACCAGCCGCCGGCGGGTGTAGCCGTTGCGCTCGGCGGCGATGCGGGCGATGCCAAAAACCAGGATGGCTACGCGGTCCGAATAAATGCTGAACCAGGGGCTATGAATCCAGTGCAGGTAGTATTGGTTGTAAAAGCCAAAGGCGGCATAGACCAGCCCGGCATAAAAGACAAGTTGGACCGCCAGGTTGTACCGCTGCGGCAGCGCCGCTGTCAGCGCCCGGCGTAATGCACGACGGTTGCCAACATGACCAGGCCGGCTTTCAGACTGACCCTCCACGAGCCGCTCACTTTCGATTTTCCCAGGCGTGGGCGATAGCTCACCGGGACCTCTAGCATGCGGCAGCCGCGATTCGCTGCTTTCAACATCATTTCGAGCGTCCACCCGTAACGACCTTCTTTCAAGCCTAAAGCCTTCAAACAGTCCCAGGTAACAGCCCGGAAGGGGCCGATATCGGTCACCTGGCAACCTGTGACCCGGCGGACCAGCCATGAGAGCAGCAAGTTGCCCAGGTAGGCATGCCACAGCATCGCCCCGGGCTGCATCCTCCCGGCCAGGCGCGAACCGATGACCAGGTCGGCCTGCCCGGCCAGGATGGGGGCGACCAGATGCGCTATCTCCGCCGGGTAATCGCTGTAGTCGCCGTCCAGGAAGACCACAATATCGGGCGCGCGCAGCACGGCCAGGCCGGCCAGGCAGGCGTAGCCGTAACCCCGGCGAGCTTCTCGCACCACCTGGGCGCCCGCCGTCACCGCAATCGCCGCCGTGCCGTCGGTAGAGCCGTTGTCAACCACAACGACCTGGCGAACCCAGGCGGGTATCTCGGCCAGGACCCGGCCGATGGCCTCGGCTTCATTCAGGGTAGGAATGACAACGTCAACATTCAAGATCAAGACTCACCGGGGTAGATAATGGATTTCACCAGGTCCTCGACGCTGCCAATCGTCGCCCGGTAGGAGTCGAGCACGATGAAATCATTGCCGGTGCAGTTCAGCAGGATCAGGCGAGTTTTGTCCAGGCGCTGCGCCTGCTTTAGGATTTTCTTGAGCAGGCCCGGCGGGATGGCTTCGTCAACCAGGAGCACCTCGGCCTGCTCGGCCCGGATGCGTTCCAGCGCCTTTTCTGGCGCAGAGGCAAGCAGCTCTGACCCCAAACGGGCAGCCAGCATTTCAGAGATCGCCTCGATAAAGAGAGGATTGGCGCTGATGATCAAGATAGCCATGGCAATCCTTTGTGGTAAGCCCCGGCATGCATAGTCTACCAATTTTACCGTGGCTCATGTAGCCTCGATAGGGTGTTTTTTGCCCGGCCCGATCACCAAAAAGTATGGCCCACCCGGATACCTCAGGAGTACCCAAGTGGGCCATAATCGGTAATGTGTTTGGAAGGCTTCGTCCTGAGGCTCAGCCCGAAGGACTGGAAGGTAGGAAGGTTGGAATGGCTCTTGATCCAGTCCTCCAGCCTTCCAATCTTCCAGCCTCATTAGCGAGGCGTGCTGTCCGCAACTTCTAGCGTTTCACCAGCCCTTCTTTCACGGCGTAGATGGCGGCTTCAACGCGGTTGTTGAGGTGCAGTTTTTCCAGGATGTTGTGCAGATATTTCTTGACGGTGTTTTCGCTCAGGTGGAGTTGTTCGGCAATCTCAGGGTTGCTCAAACCCTGGACGACCCCTTCCAGCACCTGCTGTTCCCGCTCGGTCAGGGTTTCCAGACAGGCGGTTTCGGGGGCCTCTGGCCCGGCTTTGATCTTGCCAAACTCGTTGAGGATCTTGGTGGCCATGACTCCGGACAGGGCGGCTTCGCCCCGCATGACCGCCGAGAGTTTTTTGTGCAGGCCGGCCGAAGGGATAACCTTTAAAACATAGCCCCTGGCCCCATTTTGAATGGCCTCGAACAGATTCTCCTCATCTTCGGACATGGTCAGCATCACTACCTGGGTCGCCGGCAGTTCTCTGCAGATCTGGCGGGTGGCGCGCAAGCCATCCAGCACCGGCATGGTAATATCCATGAGAATGATGTCGGGCAGCAGGTCGTGGGCCAGTTCGATGGCCTCCTGACCGTTGCAAGCCTCTCCCACCACCTCAAAATCATCCCAATGGCTGATGATCGTGCGCAGCCCTTCCCGAAAAAGAACGTGATCGTCAACGATTAACAGGGTGTTCTTCATCCATCCTGCTCCGATCCGGCCACCTCTGGCGGTGTTGGAGAGGGCGGCCCTTGCTTGGGTAGTTCAACAGTCAAAACGGTTCCGCCCAGCCCACTTGACTCAACGGCCACTCGTCCACCCACACTGGCGGCGCGTTCCCGCATAATGCGCAGGCCGAGCTTTTCTTCGGGGATGTTATGCGGGTCAAAACCCTGGCCGTTATCGCGGATTTCGACGCGCAGCCGCTCCGGGCCATCTTCCAGGGCGACGATAACCCGTGCAGCGTTGGCATGGCGGCGGACATTGGTCAAACCTTCCTGGATGATCCGCAGCAGTTGGATTTCGGCAGCCGGAGAGACCCACGCCGCGTCGTGCCCGTTGGCCAGGTCTTGGCCCAGGCAGAGCTGGGTTTCAATCCCCCACTGCCGCTGATAACGATCAAGAAATTTGCCGATGACCGGGATGAGGCCCTGTCCCGGCGAGAGGGTATCCCGCAGCCCCAAAATTTCCTCGCGCAGGCTGGCGTAGGCATCGCGGGCGGTCTGCTCGATCTTTTGCAGATCAGCCCGAACTGCCGGCAGGTCATCTTCTTGCATGGCCAGTTGGGCGTCGTCGGCCCACATGCGCAGGGTGCCAATCAGTTGGGCCAGCCCATCATGGATTTCTTGGGCAATGCGGGAGCGCTCCTGCATCACCGCCAGCCCTTGCAGTTGCTTGCTCGTTTCGATGTGGTGGAGCACCGTGCCGATGCTGCGCCCCATCAACTCCAGCCAGCGCACTTCGCTCTCGCTCCAGGAGTGGGCTTCTTTGGTGGCCAGTTCCATCGAACCCATCAGGCGTTCGCCGGACAGGAAAGGCACGCTGACCAGGCTGTGGTAGCCAACTTCGAGCGGGGCCTGGCTCTCCAGGCGGGGGTCGCCCGACAGGTTGGAGGTATAGGCGGCGCGGTGGGTTTTGTAAACATCGCCGGTAAAACCGATCTCCGCCGGGATGCAGGCCAGGTCTTCGACCATGCGCGGCGACATGCCGCTTTGGGCCACCAGGTGGAAGCATTTTTGCTCCTGATCAAACAGACGCATGGCGATGGCGGTAAAGCCTGTCACCTCTTGCACCTGGCCGATGGCGAACTGCAGCACTTTGGCCGCGGTCAGGGTGACGTCAATTGACTCGGACAGGGTGAGCAAAGCGTTGAAACTTCGCCGTTGGGCATCCAACTGGCCGCTCGTCTCTTTGACGGTGGTATCGAGTTCCCGCAAGCGGCGGGCTACAGCGCCAAACTCATCCTGGCGGTTAGCCAGAGAGGCGGTCAACTCGGGCAAAGCCAGAGAGCGTAATGGCCGGGCGACCAGGCGGTTAAAGCTGAACCAGAAAGCGCCGGTCAGGGCCAGCAGCAGAACGCCCGCGCCGGTGTAGATGCCTGTAGTCAGGGCCATCTCCTGGGCCTCAACCGGGCCGGTGTCTTGCTCGGCCAGGATCATGCCCAGGGTGGCCCCGGCGTTTGCATGGCAAGGCCGGCAGGCAATCTGGTTGTCCAGGGGGTTGGCGGTAATGATGAACTGTTGGCCGGCGTCATCGGCCGGAAGCTGTTGGGTGGAGAGCGCTACCCCGTTTTGGCTGCTGTGGCAGGCCCGGCAGGGCGGGCTGGCCGGGTCAAGGCGGATGCCGACTTCGGCGGGGATGGAGCTGGCCAGGATAGCCCCCTCCTGATTGAGAATACGAATCTGGTGCAGCCGGCCCTGGTAGCTCAAATCGGCCACCAATTTCTGCACCGTCTGGAAATCATTGACCATGAAGGCGTGGGCCAGCGCCTGCTCAACCGTCACCAGCTCATTTCTCAGGCTGGCCTCGTAAGCGCTGTAGAGAGAATCAACCAGGTAGCTTCGGAGGAGGTACGCCCCAGGGATCGTTACCGCCAGCAGCAGCGGGATGATGACAACCAGAATCTTGGTTTTGACGGGAGTTGTAAAGACATTCATACTGAGGCATTGCCTGTGTTGTTAGAGTCAGGGGAGGCGTAAAATCTGGTGAGATGGAAATAGTTGCGAGAAGACCCTTGCCGTTGTTGATATGATATACCAAAAATGCAGTAGTTTATAGTGATATAAGTCACCCAAAAAAGGTTCATACGTCAGGTTCGTTTGAGTTGTTTCTTGGGTGAGTTTCTTCCTGCCACAACCGCCAAGCGCGCCTGGGCCTCCACCAACGCTGGCCGCGGTGTCGCCAGCGCCCCGATGGCTTCGACCACATAAGAGGCCGAAACCGTGCCATATTGAGCTGCCGCCACCGGGTCGCCGGTGAGCAGGTAGCCGGCCAAAAAGCCGCCGCAGTAGGCGTCGCCCGCGCCGGTGGTATCCTGTACCTGGGCCGGGTAGACCGGCACATGCACCAGCCGCTCCCGCAGGGTGTCATAAACCAGCGAGCCGTCTTCGCCCAGTTTGATGACCACCGCTTTTGGCCCCAATTGAGCAAAGGCGCGGGCGGCCCCTTCCGGGGCGTCGGCCCCGTACAGGAGCCGGGCTTCTAGCCGGCTGGGTAAAAAGAAATCTACCTCGGCCAGCATGCTGTAAATGAGCGCCTCATAACCGCTAATCCAGAGTTCGTGCGGGTCAACCGAGATGAGGCGGCCAGGCCGCTTGAGGTGTTTGACCAGAGTCGCTTGCTGGTCTACCGGTACGGGAGCGAGGTGATAGGCTTGACCGCCGAGATGTTCGGCCAGAATCTCCTCCGGGTGAATGGTCATGGTTACATTGCTGCCGGAGTTGAGATGATTGATGAATTGGCGGCCACCGTCGGCTTCATACAAGGCCCAATCATGGATCGTTGGAGCCTCCACCGGGCACAGAGCCAGAGTCAGGCCGCGGGCCTCGATTTCCCGGAGGCGCTCCGGCGGATAATCGCGCCCGACTCGCGCCAGCAGCCCGACCTCCTCCAGCCAGACTCGCGCGCCTAGCGCCGAGAACAAGACATTGCCCCCCGGCTGGCCCATCCAGTTTTGGCCGCTGGGCCACATGACAATGTCGTCAATGGTGAAGTTGCCGATGGTGTAAAGGGTAACGTCGCTCATCTATTTATTAATCCCGCTAACGTCGCTGCCGGGTCATGCCCGGATAATCGCGGATAAAGCCGGCGGCTTCCAGCAGGGGGTGACCGGGACTGTCCAGCACCGGCGCTCCGTTCCAGCTTTCAACCGTCACCCGGCGTTCAAACGTGGCCAGGTGCTCGCAAAGGGCCGCTATGGCTCGCAGAATGGATGTTTCGCCGGCTGCGGCGGTTGTGGTCAGGTTTCTGCCCGTGTCCCCGGCCAGGAGCAGCGGCAGGCCGCGCTGCTGCACCAGCCAGGTAGAGGGCAGCCGGGCGAAGGTCAACAGTTCAGCCGTAGCCGTTTGGGGAGCATGCTCAAAGGCCGGGCCGTAGAGATTGGCCGGGTCACAGGCATTGAGGACGACCATTGCCTCGTCAGCGGCCAGTTCCGCCGCGCCGCTCCGGGCCAGACGCAGCCGCTCTACCACCTCCGGCAGGGCAAACTGCACCCCGGCCAACCCCTGCACAAAATAGCCGCGCCGGACCTCGCCCCGTAGTTCCAGGCGCTGCAAATGTTGATAGATCGGCCCCCACTCCCAGGCCCCGCTCTCGTTATCCAGGCTGGCCGAGGTGACAACCCCGTAGCGGGCTAATAATTGGCGGGCCTGCTGGGCCGCTCGTTCCTCGGCGGAAACCGCTTTGCCCAGCACCCCAAAACGGTGCACCAACGTCCAGCGGCCTTCGGCGTAGGGCGACCGCGGTAGTTCACGGGCCGGTTGAGCCAGGCGCTCCCGCACCCGGCGCTTGGCCGCCTGGAACTCCGCCCGGCTGGGGCGACGGGCGCCCTCCCAGCGCCGCGCCCGCGCTGCCAGGCGCTCGGCCAGCTCCGCCTCAAGCTCACTCAAGGGCTGGCGAGGAGCAGCCGGGCCGGCGCTTTGTTGGATGAGATGGCGCATCACCTCCAGGCTGTCGTTGGTTGCCAGCCCGGCCATCGCCAGCTCAATCAAGGCTGTTTCGGCGGCTTCGGTGCTCAAATCAAGGGCGGCCTGCAGGTCGGCCAGAAAGACCGCCCCCTCGGTTTTGAGGAAATCATAAACCGCCCGGCCTGGCTCGCTCAGGTGGGACAAATCCGGCGGAGCCGGCTCCAGAAACACAGCCCCTTCGCCGCGAAACAAAAAGCGAATCCGCCCCCGGCGCGGGTCTACCCCGCCGGAACCGACCCAGACCAGTTCGCCGCTTTGGGTTAGCGCCGCCAGTTCCGCCGGATCGTAATGGGCCAGCCGCAGCGGCAGCACATCCCGCTCCCAAACCCGGCCGACCACCGGCGCGGCCCGCAACTGCTGCAGCGCCTGCCTCAGACTCTCCGCTCCACTGAGCCGCTCGGCGGGATGGAGGCGCTGCCAGCGGGTTAAAAAGTCGGCGTAAACGGTGAACGGGACGGGCTGGACTTCCCGGCGTAATAAGGTCAAGGTGCGGCGGTGAATCTGCTCCAGGGTGCGCCGTTCCACAAATTCGTCTGCAGGAGCGGTAAGCCCCGGCGTGAAGCGCCCGTGGGCCAGGTGACGGGCCGTCACCAGCCGCTCCAGTTCCTCTTGCAGCCAGGCTTCGGGAAAGCCGTAGCGGGCCAGAATGGCCGGCAGCGTGACCGGGCCGGTCTGCGCTAAAAAGCGTTCCAGAATCCGGCGGCGGGCCTCCTCCGAGGCAATAGACTCGCCCTCTGTCCCCCATGACCCGAAGGCGGCCTCATACTCCGGCGCATATTCGGCGGCCACCCAGCGGCGGGCCGGGCCGTGACGGGTTGGAATCGCCCGATCGACAATGCGCCCGGCCCCGGCCAGGTGAGCGATCCAGCCGGACGGGTCAACCGCCGCCCGCTCGGCCACTTCGACTGGGGTCAGGTCGCCCATCTGCTGGAATAGCACGGCCAACTCCTCAACCGTGCGGGCCTGGGCGGTGGGCGCGGTGTGCTGCAAGCGGCCCTGGACTTCCGCGATGGCATCGGGCCGGAGCAGCTCGGCCAGGTTGATACCCTGGAGCAGCTCTTGCAGCAGCTCCCGGTTGGCGGCCAGGGTTTGCAGGTGGCGCTCGGCCCGCGGCGTGTCCCATTCGTACATGTAGATGCTGACAAAATCCCACAACAGGCTCTGCGCCACCGGCGAGGGCGTCAGCGATTCGACCTGGACGACCTGGATTTTGCCGCTCTGAATGTCCGCCAGCACCGCTTCCAGGTGGGGCAAATCCAGCACGTCCTGCAAACAGTCCCGGTAAGTCTCGGCGACGATGGGGAAATCCTCAAAGTGGCGGACAGTCTCCAGCAAATCTTTGGCCCGCAGCCGCTGCAGCCAGAAGGGGGTGCGTTTGCCGCCGCGCAAGCCCGGCAGCAGCAAAGCGCGGGCAGCGTTTTGGCGGAACTGCGCCCCAAAGACCGCCGAGTCGGGCAGTTCGCGCAGCAGGCGCTCGCGGGCCTCGGCCGGGCCTA
>CAZDMM010000009.1:0-11530 GCA_964505845.1 uncultured Caldilineaceae bacterium | reverse complement strand
GGGGAAAGTTGGCCTCGGCTTCGGGGCAGCGCAGCAAAATACCGTCGTCATTGGTCTGGACCTCGACATTGATGCCGCTCTGTTCACGCAGCAAACCGGCCAGGGCCAGGCCCCACGGCCCGTTGACCCGCCCGCCAAAGGGCGAATGAACCACCAGGCGCGGGTCGCCCAGGGCGTCGTCAAAAACCTCGACCAGGATGGTCCGGTCGGAGGAAATGGCCCCGGCCTTGTCCAACTGGCCGGCGACGTAGCGCAGCACGTGCCAGGCCGAGGCCGCGTCCAGGGCATAATCCGTTTGCAGCCAGGTTAACAATTCTTGTACGGCCGGCTCGTCGGGCCTGTCTTCGATCAGGCTGATCTCGGCCAGTTCCAGCCGGGCCTGCACCGCTTGCAGCCGCTCGGCTACGGCCCGCCGGAACGCGCCGACCTTCCGGCCCAACTCGTAGGGCCGCCAGGGAAAATCGCCGCGCCAGAAGGGCATACGCGGGGTGGTGCCCGGCGCTTCGGAAACGAGGATGCGGTCGTCCGTGATCTCCTGCACCCGCCAGACCTGCGAGCCGAGCATCAGGGCGTCGCCCACCCGCGTTTCGTAAACAAACTCCTCGTCCAGCTCGCCCAGCTTGGTTTTGCCGTCGCTCAGGTAAGCCCCAAAGCTGCCCCGGTCGGTGATGGCGCCGCCGTTGGACAGGGCCAGCAGGCGCGCGCCAGGCAGGGCGGCCAATTTGTTGTTGACCGGGTCCCAGGCCAGGCGAGGCCGCAGCTCGCGCTGGGCCTGGTTGGCATAGCGGCCGGCCAGCATCTCGATCACGGCCTGAAAAGCCCGCCGGGTCAAGTCTTGGTAAGCGTAGGCGCAGCGCACCAGGTCGAACAAAGCTCCCAGCTCCCACGTTTCCACGGAAACCATGGCCACGATCTGCTGGGCCAGCACATCCAGAGCGTTGCGCGGGGTGTAGGTCGGCTCGACCTCGCCCCGCAACATGCCCCCGGCAATGGCCGCGGCCTCCATCACATCCTCGCGGTGGGTGGGCAAGATGCGGCCCACGCTGGTCTGGCCGACCAGGTGGCCGGAGCGGCCCACCCGCTGCAAGCCCTGGGCTACGGACTTGGGCGACTGGAGCTGCACCACCAAATCCACCGCGCCGATGTCAATGCCCAACTCCAGCGACGAGGTGCCGACCAGGGCCGGCAGCCGGCCTGCTTTGAGGTCGCGCTCCAGCTCCAGCCGGGCTTCTTTGGAGATGCTGCCGTGGTGGGCGCGGATGGGGCCGGGATGAAGCCCCGTTCCGGCGGCCAGCATGCCGATCCCCCTGGCTACGCCGCCGGCGATCATTCCAGAGGTCTGCCCGGCTGCTTCGGCGGCGAGTTGTTCGTTGAGCCAGTCGGCGGTGCGCTCGGCCAGGCGGCGGTTGTTGGCAAAGATCAGGGTGGTCTGGTGCTCGCGGATCAGTTCGCTCAGCCGGCCGATGACCGCCGGCCAGATCGAATCGCCGGGTAATTGGCGGAAGTCGTCCACGACCGTTTCAACTTTTAGGCCGAGCGCCTTTTGATAGCCCGCGGCAATCACCGCCACCGGCCGGGGGGTCAGCATTTGCTCCCGCCACTCGCTGCCGCCCAGGAAGCGGGCCACCTCTTCCAGGGGCCGGATGGTGGCCGACAGGCCGATGCGTTGGAGCGGCTGGGCGGCGACGTGCTGGAGCCGTTCCAGGCTGAGGGAGAGGTGAACGCCGCGCTTGTTGCCGGCCAGGGTATGAATTTCATCCGCGATGACGGTGCGCACGGTGCGGAACATCTCTCGCGCTTTGGGGCTGGTCAGCAGCAGATAGAGCGACTCCGGGGTGGTAATGAGGATTTGGGGCGGGGTGCGCAGCATGGCCTGGCGCTCCCGCTGGGGCGTGTCGCCGGAGCGGACGGCGACTTCAATCCCCGGAAAGTCGAGACCCAGGTGCTGGGCCTGGCGGCGGATGCCGGCCAGGGGAACGCGCAGGTTGCGCTGGATGTCGTTGTTGAGGGCCTTGAGCGGCGAAATGTAAACCAATCGCAGCGGCCGGGCGGCCTGGTCGCCGGCCGGGCGGCCGGCCCACTCCCGGTAGAGCTGGTCAATGCCCCACAGAAAAGCGGCCAGCGTTTTGCCGGAGCCGGTCGGAGCCAGGATCAGGGTGTGCTGGCCGCTCTGGATAGCGGGCCAGCCCTGGGCCTGGGGGGGCGTGGGCGGGCCAAAGGTTTCGGCGAACCAGCTCTGCACCGGCGGGCTGAAGGCGGCCAATGGATCATCGAAATGTGACTGAACCATTCAAGGATTCTATCATTGGCCTGAGCCTTACACAAGAGAACCCGGTTCAAATTCACGGCATGTTCAAAGTTGTTTGGGAAACCTTCGCGGAGGCTCTAAATAACTTTGTCGCAAAATTGGCGGGGTTTTGGGTCAATTCTTGACCTCAAGCAACATTGTAGCTTCCGGGAAGGTGGGCTTTTGAACATGCCTTGGTTCAAATTGGCTTGAGAAAATGAAGTAGGGCCATCTATAGCCCATTTAGAATAGCCTCAAGACTGGCGCTGGTTTCATAAATGAGACGTTCGCCAAAATAACGATAGGCCGGGAGCACCTCGACCGTTACCCAGGAGTCATACTGAATGTCCCGCAACGCCGCTCGCACCGCCGGCCAGTTGACATCCCCTTCCAGCAAATTTACAAAACCGGTGACATTATCTGCCGCCAGACGAAAATCTTTGAAATGAACCCGCTTGATGCGCGGCCCCAAGATGGGAATCCAATGCTCAGGGAAACCCGTCCGCAGCACATTGCCCACATCAAAGTAGACCCCCAGCCAGGGGCTCTCGACCTCGTCCACAAAGCGGGCCAACTCCAACGGACTGAGCAGGAATTTATTCCAGACATTCTCGACGGCCAGGTAAACCTGCTGGGGTTCCGCCACAAGCTGGGCCAACTCACGCAGAACCCCTTGAGCATTACGGTAGGCTATCTCATAGGGGACAATTTCCGGTTGGGAGGCAAACAGGCTGTTATCCACCGCCCCCGGCACCACCAGCACCGCGTCGGCGCCCAAAGTAACAGCCGCACGCACTAATCTTGCTATAATCGCTTGACCCTGCCGGCGGATTTCCGGATTTTGGCTGGTGATCGGATAGTGCCACTGCTGCCGATTGTAAACGCTGCTGACCCGCATCCCCTGCGCTTCGATGTAGCGCCGCAGTTCGGTTAGTTCACTGCCGCCGGAATCGAGGCTGTACTCTCCCCCCGGCTCCAGGTTGACCTCAACCCCCTCATAACCGGCGGCGCGAGCCAGCTCTACCCGGCGGCGAGTATTCATTTCTGGGGGAAAAGCACGCAACGTAATTGATTTACGCATGCAAAGTTCCTAACTGGACAACCAGAATCAAACCGATTTACGATTTGCGATTTTGGATTTACGATTAAAATCACAAATCGTAAATCGTAAATCTGAAATCGTAAATTGGTTTAGGCACTAACTTGGGAGGATGGGCAAGATTTCGGTGGCTTCGTGCAGAACCGTTACCTGGGCCATGTCTCCTTTGACCTGTAGGGCGGCGTCGAGGGCCGCTTGCACGCTTTCAAAGCGACGGCTGCCCATCCGCGCTGCCTCGTCCGGCGTGATGTTTGTGGTCACCAGCCAAATCTCAGCGCGGGCTTTGACCAGCACCACCGCCAGCGCCGCCGCTGCGCCAATGCGGTCTTTCACCTCACCGCGATTAATCATGCCGTCCAGGGTGCGATAATCATACTGAAGCAACTCCACAAATTCCTGATGCTCGCCCACCCCTTCGTAACAGGGTGAGGCCAATATGATGATGCCTCCCTCGCGCACCACTAAATCCGCCGCGTACAGCGCCTTGCCCGCCTGCCAAAAGTTGATGTCGCTGGGATAGGCGCTGCACAGCACCACCTCCGCTTGACCCCGGAGCGAGGCGCTGTAGACTTGGCGCGCCCGCTCGACCCCCTGACGAAAGGCCAGCCGGAAATCCCCGGCGACGACATCCACAACATTGGCATGGCGATCTAAAATGGTGTTGACGATGAATTTCAGGTTGGCCTGTTCCGCCACCGCCTCCATCTCGTGGCGGACTCGATTCTCCACCACGCCCAGGCGTGCGCCGGGGTCTTTGGTAATCATCAGGTGGGTGGCGGCGGTGGTCGCCTCCCCGCCGACGCCTGGCTGGATCATCTTGGCTCCGCCGGCCCAGCCGCAGTAGCGATGCGGCACAATATTGCCGAGCGCCAGCACAAAATCGGCTTCGGTCACCAGCCGGTTGAGGCTGATGGGGATGCCGCTGGGCGTGCTGCCTCGATGCACCAGCATCTCCGCCTGGCGATAATCGTGATTGACCACGCGATAGGCGGCCAGAATATCTACGCCCACCTTGGCTGCCAACTCCGACTGAGTCATGGGGCGGTGGGTGCCGGTGGCCACCAGAATGTCAATCCTCTCCTCTGAGATGCCTGCTCCCTCCAAGCGCCGCAGCACCGGGGGCAAAAGCTGGTGGGCGGGGGTGGGCCGGGTCAGGTCGTCCACCAGAATGACCACTCGCTGGGTCCCACGCGCCAACTCCTCCAATGGTCGAGTGCCAATCGGCCCATCCAGGGCCGCCTCGATGACCGCCTGCGGGTTGGCGGCCGGTTCTACCGGGCGCATGCCGGCTTCATCCAGCAGGTTGTGCTGCGGGAGGGTGATTTGTTGTTCGGTGTGGCCGTAGCGCAAGGTTATAGTATGAAGGTTGGCTGTTACATTATCTCCCGGCAATTGATTGCTCCAATTCTCATTTGCTGATTAAATATCTCCCGCCCCAGGTGGCCAGCAATCCCAATTCTCAAGGTGAGAGATATAAGTGCATCCCGTATCATTACTTGCTACATCAAAAGTGAGAGTCCAATCATCGTAAGCGGATTTGTCTTTAGGCGTGTAAACAAAACTATTTCCTGAGACCGTTTGTGGAATCTCAGAAAGAAATTCGGGGACAAGGCTATTTAACGTCTCAGGAGGCACTCCATACTTTTGCTCATATTGCTTAATGCCAGTGATAATCTTGTTTCCCAGAGCCATATTACTTTTGCGCTCTTCGTTGGGCGATGTACAAGCAACTATGGTGAGAATAAGAAATAAAGATAGAACTACTTTCAGTCGAACCTGCATAAAATCTCGTTCTGGACTCAAGCTATTAACACGAGTTCGTTATCCTACCAAAAATCAGCCTGAGTAGGGCGATAGCCCGTATCGAAGGATGATTTTTGGCTAATTGTTGTATCCTAATGAACTATCCCTTCTCCACCTCCCGCTCCAACACACCGAGCGCCCGCAGCAGGCGTTCCTCCTCGGCGATCATGGGGTGGGCCATATTTTCCAGGTGAACGCGATGCCACATGGGGAAGCCGGCCTGCTGCTCCAGCGCCCAATCTTTGGCAAAAGTGCCATCCTTGATGTGGGCGATGAGCCGGCGCAGGCGCAGGCGCTCCGCTTCTTCTTCCTCGGCCGTCAACCGGGCAGTGACCTCCTGGCCGTATTGGCTGGTCTGCGAGTGCAGCTTGAGCTGGTGAAACAGGCCGTGCGTCATGTGAACACGGGCCAACTCCATCTCCTCGCCGGAGGCCCAAAACTCCAGCAGGGCCGCTTCGGGGCTGGCTCCGGCCTCGACCAGCAGTTCGTAGGCCCGCCGCAGGGCGTATACGTAACCAAAATGTTCGTTGAAGAGGTCGCACAAGGTTTCCTCATCGCAAGTTGACTCCACCGCGCCGCCCATCAGCGTGCCGACGCCTTTGCACAGGGCCAGCATCGTCTCTTTGGCTCTGCCGCTGGCATCCTGATGCACGGCTACTAAACTGGGGAAACCCTTGCCGTTGACATAGCCCAGCCGCACCCCGGTGCCGATCATGCGCGGGGCAATCATCAGCACGTCTACATCCGCTGGATATTTGAGAAAACCGTAGGTAATATTATAGCCGCTAGCAATCATAATAGCCTGGCCCGGCTTGAGGTTGGGCCGAACCTCCTCCGCAAACATGCGGGGCATCACTTCGTCGGGAACCAGCAGCAGGTGAATATCGGCCCGTTTGACCGCCTCGGCCACCTTGTAAGCCTCAAAGCCGTCGCTCACCGCCTGCTCAAACGAGGCATCGCGGGTGTTGCCCACAATCACCTTGACCCCACTATCGCGCAAGTTGTGCGCCTGAGCCGTCCCCTGGTTGCCGTAGCCCAACACGCTCACTACCTTATCTTTCAACAAATCCAGGTTGCCGTCATCGTTGAAATATATTTTTGCCACGTAAGAATCTCCTTTTGGTGTAAAGATTATCGTATTTCTTCCCAGGTAATGTGGATGCCTCGTGGCGAAACTCAGTTTCGCCACGCAGTTGGGTATCCAAACTGAGTTTGGACACCAGCCAAACACGAGTCAAAGCTACTTCGTCGCCCCAAGGGTGAGGCCGCTGATGAGCCAGCGTTGCACCACCAAAAACAGGATGACCGCCGGGATGGTCGCCAGGAAGATGGCCCCGGTGATATACTGCCACTCGATGCCGCGGTAGCCGATAAAACTGTAGAGCGCGACCGACAGGGGTTTCATATCGGTGGTGCTCATGAAGGTATTGGCCAGCAAAAATTCGTTCCAGGCTTGAATAAAGGCAAAAATAATCACTGTAGCGATACCCGGCAGGGCAATCGGCAAGACCACGTGCCACAGCACTTGCCAACGGTTGGCCCCATCCAGGCTGGCGGCCTCGTCCAGCTCTTTGGGGATAGAGCGCATGTAGGCGGTTGAGAGCCAGATCGAAAAGGGCAGTGAGAAGGTGGCGTTGGTCAGGATCAGGGCCGGGTATTGATTCATCAAGCCGTAGACATTCATCAGGCGGAAAAGGGCCACAATGATGACCACCGGCGAGAACATAATCGAGGCCAGGATGAAGAATAGAAAGGCTCGCCGGCCGGGAAAGTCAAAGCGCGACAGGGCATAACCGGCCGGCAGGGCGGTGGCCAGGGCCAGGGCCGCGCTCCCCCCGGCTACGATAAAGCTGTTGATAAAAGCCTGGTTGAGATCCAACACCTCAAACATATCCAGGTAATTGCGCAGCCGAACGGTGTGAGGTATCCAGGTGGGCGGGGTGGTGTAAACTTCCTGGGGAGTCTTCAGCGAGGTGATAAAGCCAACCAGCGCCGGAAAGCTGAGTACGGCCAGCATAAACATGAGATAGGCATAGCCTGCTATCTTCCAAAGTTTAGCCTCGTTGAGCTTGCCCGTCACCTTAAAAGACCTCCTTGGCCGTGGAGCGCACGTAAAACAGACTAAAAATCATCAAAATGAAGAAGCCAATCAGGGATAAGGCCGCGCCCCGGCCAAAATCCAGATTCCGAAAGGTCAGCTTGTACAGATAAGTCACCAGCGTATCGGTGTAATTGACCGGCCCACCTTCGGTCATGGCCCAGATAATGGGGAAGGAGTTAAAAATGTAGATCAGGTTGACCAGGGTAGCGACGGTCAAGACCGGCTGCAGCAGGGGCAAGATAATGTAGCGAAAGCCCTGCCACTGGGTGGCCCCGTCGATTCTGCCCGCTTCAATCAACTCGGTGGGGATGGATTGCAGCCCGGAGAGGGTCACGATGGTGGTGAAAGGAATGGTCAAGGTGACGCCCACCCAGATGACGCTGCCCATGGCCGTAGTGGGGCCGCCCAGCCAGGGAATGTGAATATCCTGGCCGGTCAGAAAGCTCAACAGCGGGTTGAGGTGGCCGTAGTAGGGGTCAAGGATAAAACGCCACACCACGGCCACAAAGACAAAGGAGACCGCCCAGGGCGCAAAGATGATGGCCCGCGCCAGGGTGCGGCCCGGAAAAGATTGATGCACCACCAGCGCCAGCGCCAGGGAAATCGGCGTGGCGATGAGCAGCATGGTCACAGTCCAGATCAAGGTCTGGCGCATGATTTGGGGAAAGGTGGGGTCAATCAGCAAGCGCCGGAAGTTGTCCAGGCCGTTAAAAGCAATCGGCGAACCGATGGCGTCGGTTTTGGACAGGGACATGGCAAACACATTCAGCACCGGGTAGACCACGATGCCCAGCATCAGCACGGTGCTGGGCAGCAGGCAGAGATAGGCAAAAGCGCGGTCGCTCCGCAGCAGTTTCAATATTTTGGAGAGGCGCATGGTTTTAGCCGGCCATTTTTTGGCGATGAGAGCCATATTTTTATAATCGTCCGGAAAAGTTATTTCTCACAATTTTGGGCCGGGATTAGGCGATTAGGGGATTTTTTCCTTTATTTTATTTTTAATCCCCCAATCCCCAAATCCCGGCGAAAACTTTGTTAATATTACCTTTACTTCGTCGCTGCGGCTTCAACCTTGGCCTGGGCATCATCGAGCGCCTTTTGTGGGTCGGTACCCAGCAAAGCGGCCTGGACGGCCTCCCGCAAGGCCACGTTTACCGTTTCCCAGCCATCCTTGAGCGGATAGCTGCGCGAGTAGGCGATGCTTTGCACAAAACGCTGCAAGGCCGGGTCATCGGCAAAAGCCTTATCCTTGCCCGCCGAAATCGTCACCGGGATGAGCGACTCGGTGGTGTTGAACTTAACCTGATACTTGTCGGTTGACCAAAACTCCAGGAATTTGACCGCTTCCGCCGGGTGCTTGGCCTTCTTGTACAGCACAAAGGAGTCCTGGATGTACAGTGGGGCCGGCTTGCCATCCTTGGTGGGGTAATCGGCCAGGCCGACTTTATCCTTGATGCTGGCGTCAATGGCCGGCAGAGTCCAGGGCGGCCCCCAATAAGCGGCGGCTTTGCCGCTGGTGAACAAGCCCTGCACCGTCTCCTGGGCAATGCTGGTGGGGTCGGGCGGCGTCACCTGATATTTCTTGACCAAATCTACCTCAAATTGAAGCGCCTCGACATTGGCCGGCTGGTTGAGTTTCCAATTGCCGCTGTCGTCGGTAAAGTAGCCGCCCGCGCCCAACATAAAGTAGGTGTAATACCAGATGGTTTCATCGCCGCTGCCCTGCAAACTAAAGCCCGCCATGTCGGGCTGCTTGTTGACCGCCTGCGATACCTTGACAAAATCATCCCAGGTTTTGGGTGGTTCTTTGAAGCCGGCCTGCTCGTACAAATCTTTGCGGTAGTACATCAGCCGGGTGGAGAGGGCTTCGGGCACGGAGTAGGCCTTGCCGTCAATAGTCAGCGGGTCGGTTAGCGATTTGGGAAAATTGGACAGAAAATCTTTGCTAACGTACTGGTCAAAGGGCTGCACCCCATCCAGGCTCATCAATTCCGGCAGCCACTTGGGGCCAACCACCGAGATGTCGGGTGGGTCGCCGGAGGAAATCCAGCCCAAAATCTTCTCGTGGGCCAAATCCCAGGAGACATTTTCCAGGGTCACTTTGATGTTAGGGTTGGCGGCCTGAAAATCGTCAATGGCCTCCTGATAAAGCTTGGGGGTGTTAGGGCTGTAGCCCAGAATCACAAAGCGAACGGTCACCGGCTCGCTGCTGGATGCTTTTTCCTCGGTTGCGGCGGCCGGTTTCTCGGCCGGTTTTTCGGTGGGGGCAGCTGGTTGAGCGCCGCAGCTTATAACAACGGCCAGGGCCACCATCAAACTGAACAACAGGATCATTTTGCTAACCATATTCTTTTTTAACATTGGCCATCTCCTCCATTCTTAAGATTTAGCGTTAACCTTACCAGACCTGGCAGACACACTGCGCGAAATCCTGCCAGGTTTAACACCAATTTTCAATTGTGACGATTTCAGCTTCCCCCTTTCTGCTCAACATTATGTCTTTGTGAAACCCGCTCAATAGCACGCAGATGACGCAGATTCGACTGATTTTCGCTGATTTTTGTAAGGGTCAACAAAATGTTGCACCTTCTCGGAAGCTATTTGAGGGTAGCGAAGTCCTAGTGGGCTAGATTCCATAGCTCGAAGAGTTTTGCTCTCTCAGCGCGGTGGCTTCTCCCGCGCTTTTATTTGCGGGCATTGACCGCAACATTGGTGGTCACGTGGCCGTCGGTGAGGGCGCGGGTCACAGGCCCTTGCCGGGGCAAAGCGCAGAC
The DNA here is from genome assembly GCA_964505845.1 of uncultured Caldilineaceae bacterium. Taxonomy (GTDB): domain Bacteria; phylum Chloroflexota; class Anaerolineae; order 4572-78; family J111; genus DSQQ01. Next base: position 1,466 of record CAZDMM010000009.1, on the reverse strand, counting down.
GCGGTCAATCATGCCGGCGGTCAGGTGCATGGTTGCTAAAAATTTGGCGTCGTCATTACAGTAGGCCAGGGTATCGCCCCCCCGATGGTAGGTGGGAAAGGGATGCCAGCCGGTCAGGTATGACGGCACGCCGGAGAAGTAGAAGGGCCAGTGGTCGCTGGCGGCATGCACGGGAGCCGGCCCCCAGGCGTTGAAGCGCTCGGCTAACTTTAACTCCGCGGCCACCTCGGCCAGCATGGGGCGCAGGTTGATGGCCGGCTGCAAATGGGCTTCATCGGCGGAGGAGAGTAAGCGCAGCACATCGCCGTTGGCCGCCTGGTCAATCCCCAGGTAGGCAATGACATTATCAAGCTGGCCGGTTTCATTGAGCACGCGGGCATAATCGCGGGACAGGATCAGGTTTCGCTCCTCACCGCCAAAGCTCACAAACCACAGCGTTTTGGCCGCGCCGTTCGTTTTATAATAGCGCGCCAGCTCGATAAAAATCGCCACCGCCGAGGCGTTATCATTAGCCCCGGGGCTGTCAATGGCTGGAGGAAAGCCCACCGCCCCGGCGCAGTCGTGGTGGCAGCCCAAAATGATGACATCCTCCGGGTCAACCTGTCCCTGCAACGCCCCTTTGACGATGTAGGAGCGGGCCACAGGATTGAAGTGCGTCCGCACCGTATAGCGCACCCGCACTTCCTGCCCGGCTCGATGCCAGGCTTGCACCCGCTGCAAGTCTTCCGCACCGATGACGCAGGCGGGCCAGGTAATCAAAGGGGTCTCGGCGGCTCCGGCTACCCCAGAAGGCGGACCGGGCAGGGGAATGGCCGGCCCGTCATCCCGCCCGGCGACAATCGCCTGCCAGCGACCGGCCTCATCCACCAGGGCATACTTTTCCCACTCAAAGCCGCCAGCGATAAAGCTGCGCCCCACATAGTGCAGGCGGCCGGTCAGGCCCACCTTCGGCGTGGAGCCGGAGAATACAAAGGGTACACATTCAACCGGGCGCGGCTCCGGGGCCAGAATTTCAAACTGAGCCTCGCGGGTCACTTGCCAGCCCATGACCGGGACTTCCAGCACTTCCACCTCCAGGCCGGCCTCTCGCATTTGCTGGGCAATGTACTCAACCACTCCTTTTTCGTCGGGGTCGCCAGTGTGGCGGTGCGGAAATTCTTCCGCCAAAACTTGCACGTGCTGTAATAGTTGGGCGGCGCTAATATCGGTGAGGTTCATCAATCCCTCCAAAATTGTTGCAGATAGTCATAAGACTGGGCCAAAGCCTCATCCACCAGTTCCGGCTTGGCCGGTTGGCCGTCAAGCTCTACTTCCAGCGTCATCGGGCCGCGATAACCGCCCTGATAAAGCAGGTCGAGCACCCGGCCAAAGTCAAGGATGCCGGTCCCAAAAACGGGAAAGTTATACTCCCGCAACTTCATAGTGGCTTTATCTTTCAAATGCACGTGGGCAATGTAGCGGCCAAT
>CAZDMM010000008.1:0-28251 GCA_964505845.1 uncultured Caldilineaceae bacterium | reverse complement strand
CATGGTCTGGTAGATGGTGAGCAGATTGCTTTGGATATCATCTCGCAGCCGGAAGTAACCAAACAGGGGGGCCGGGTTGGCTGTTGCAGTATGATCCTGAAGGAACAGTCGACCGGGTTTGCTCATCCTCAAACCTCACCCCAACCAGGGCTGTTGCCCGGCTTTGCCAAGCCTATTATATCACGCTTAGGCTTACAGTTTGCTGGCAATTGGCTGACAAATTTATATCATTTTTGTCAGCACTTCCTGGGCGTCGGAGTCAAAAATGAGGATGCCTTCTTGCACATCGTTAAGCTGACCTACCAATAAGCCCTGCTTGCTCCAGGCCGAGGTTTTTCCGGCGCAAACTTGCCCATCGGATAGCCCAATGCAGTTGGACATTAATACCGGGCTTGAATATTTTTGGGCAATCTCAGCTAATCTGTCAAGGGCTTTGCCAATCCCTGTGACAAATTTAGCCACGCTGGCCACATAAATTTGAGCGCCGTTTTTAAAAGCGTTCTCCGCATGAGCCGGAACCGATAATTCATAGCAAATGGCCAGGGCCATGCTGGTTTTGTCGCCCAGCAAACCGCCAGAGCCTGGCCCGCTCACAAAAAACTCTTCTTCATCGGGGTGTAAATACTGCTTTGAATAGGTTTGCCTGGCCCGGTGTGGCTGAAAAATAACCATCGTAATGCAAACGCCGGCCTTATGTTTGGTTGGGACTCCCACCCCAATCGTTATGCCCCTGGTATCGGCCATCGTTTGGAAATCGTCAAGCCGGTGATCATCTGGCTGAACGGCCAATTCTTTGGCCAGGGCCGGCTCGTAGCCGGTCAATGATAGCTCAGGAAAAATAACCACCGCTGCTCCATTGGCGGCAGCCAGGTCAATAAGCTTTTTGTGATTCTCAATATTGCTTTGAATATCGCCGGTGACGGGCTTTGTCTGTGCTACTCCAATTTTCATGTTGCCTCCTGGATTAAAATATTGTTTACCGGGAACCGCAGCCCTACAAGCGGTGTATAGCATGCAAAACCGGGCAGGTTGGTAAGCCCAACATATAATTAAAAAAGCACTAGGAGAGGCTGATGACCTGGGTAAAATCAAACTGGCGTTGGACGGCGCTTAATTAGGGGGTGTTTTGGTGTTGATTTTGGCCTTAAGCCAGGGTAGTGCGGCCGGGCCTGGCGGCGACAGCCTTGACCCCGGCCTGGAGAGCGGCAAGTGGGCCATCCGCTTTTTGCTGCTCTGCCTGGCCATGACCCCGCTGCAGACCTATTTTGGCTGGCGCAGCGTGGTCAGCCTGCGCAAACCGGCCGGCCTGTGGGCTTTTGGCTTTGCCGGGCTGCACCTGCTGCTCTATCTCAAAGAGGCCGGCTGGGACTGGCTCACCTGGCCCCTGCCGCTCTACCTTGCCCTGGGCCTGTTGGGGCTGCTGATCTTAACGGCCCTGGCCCTGACTTCTAACCGCTGGGCCATGCGCCGGCTGAAAAAGCAGTGGAAGCGGCTGCACCGGCTGGTTTACCTGGCCGGCGGCGCCGGGGCGGTGCATGCTCTCCTGGCTGCTGCCGCCAGTAAAAAGGTGATGGTCTACGACCCACAGGCCATCCCCGAACTGTGGGTTTACCTGGCCGTGCTGGTGGTTTTGCTGGCGCTGCGTCTGCCCCTGGTCAAGCAAAAGTTGATCCGGCGGCAGTCTCTGCGCCCGCTTGAGCAGCCCCTCACTCCTTTGCCCCGGCCCGAACCCTGGCCGCCGCTTTACCGGCGCGAGGTGGATGTCCCTTTAGACGATCTTGTGACCGCAGAAATCACGGCTGTAGAATTTCCTGAATCCGTTTAGCATAAGCGGCGCTGGCCGGATCGCCGGTGACCAGCTCGATTTTAGCCGGGCTGTCAACGCCCAGCCCCAATTCGACGGCGCGGGCAATTTGTTCTTGCTCAAAGATGGCCCCCTGGCTAACGGCCGGCGTGGAGCCAAAATAGCGCAGCAGCGCCACCCCCACCGCATCAATGGCCACCCGGTCGGCGCCGGCCAGAATGACATTGGCCTGGACTTTTTTGCCTTGATCCGGCCCCCCTTCCACAAAGGCTTCCACCCCATCCAGCACCACCAGGTCGGGCTGGTAAGCGGCGTTGATCTCGGCAATCATGCGGCGCTGGTGGCTAGAGCCGTGCAGTTCATTCATATAATTGTAGCTCTGGCCGGGCAGCCGCTTGGCCGCCAGGCCGACCGAGTTTTTGAGCGAGAGGGTAAAGTGCCCGCCAAAGCGATGGGTTTTGAGGCAGCAGGTCTGGATGACGCCGTCGGCGGCCAGCGCCGGCCGGGCTATGGCAAAGCCCTGCTGCCAGTGGCTGTCGGGCGGCTGCCGCAACTGCCAGTCGCCGGCCGCCAGTTCGTCAAAGACAACCACCTCAAAGTCAAGCTCCTGGGCCATGCGGAAAACCCCGATTTGCTTCATCACGGCGCGGGTGTTGCCCATCCCGCTGCGGTCGCCCAGGGTGATGCGCCCCGCCCCCAGGCTTTGCAGAGCCTGGATCAGGCTGCGGAGCGTGTCGGGGTGGGTTGAGCCGGGGGCCGGGTCGGCGCTGTTGAAGTTGGGCTTGAGGAAAAGCTGCTTGCCCTTAACCCCACCGAAGCCCAGCAAATCCAGGGCTTTTTTGACTCCCACCGCCCGATCTTGAGTTTTGACAAAGGCCACCTGAGCGACCGTAGGGGGAGTGAGTTTAAGCCAGGGCGACAGCAAAGCTGCCGTTGAGGTTTTTAAAAAAGTGCGCCGGTTCATTGGACCCTCCGCTTGAGTGGTACAGCCCTCACTACTCTGACCATCTTAAGTCAGGGTAATTGTAGCATCCTCCTCCCCCTCTGACAATCTGGCCTCAAAAACAATCCGGCGCCCTGTGAAGAGCGGGGAAAGGCTCCGGGGCTTAAAGCCGCTCGGCCAGGGCCACCGAGCGCAGGCTTTCCTCGCGGATCAGGTGGGCAATCTCTCGCTTGATCTCCAAAAAGGGGGCCGACAGCTCCACCTCGTAGTCGCGGGGGCGGGGCAGGCCGATGGCAATCTCCCGTTTGATGCGCCCCGGCCGGGCGGTCATCACGTACACCCGGTCGGCCAGAAAGATGGCCTCGTCTACATCGTGGGTGATGAATAAGATGGTCGTCTGGCTCTCGGCCCAGATTTTGAGCAACAATTCCTGCATCAATTCCCGCGTCTGGGCGTCGAGCGCGCCAAAGGGTTCGTCCATCAGCAGGATGGCTGGGTTGTAGGCCAGGGCGCGGGCAATGGCTACCCGCTGCTTCATGCCGCCGGACAACTGGACCGGATAGGCCCGCTCAAAGCCAGATAGGCCGACCAGGTGCAGATAGTGGTGGGCAATGTCGTCCTGCTCCTTTTTGCCCAGCCGCTGCTTTTTCAACCCAAACTTAACGTTATCCAGGGCATTGAGCCAGGGAAAAAGGGTGTACGATTGAAAGACCATGCCCCGGTCGGGGCCGGGGCCGCGCACCGGCTGACCGTCCACCTCGATCAGGCCGCTGCTTGGCTCTACCAGGCCGGCCACCAGCCGCAAAAAGGTAGATTTGCCGCAGCCGGAAGTGCCGACAATCGTTACCAGTTCGCCGGTGCGCACCTCCAGCGACAGGTCGGCCAAGGCGACCATCTCCTGCCCCTTGACCCGGAAAGTTTTGTTCACCCGGCTGGCCCGCAGCTTGACCGGGCGCAGGTGGCTGTGAGTTAAATCAACTGTAGCCATGCTCAGAAACCGTCCATATTTAAGAGATTGGAGACTGGAGATTAATCAATCTCCCATCTCCAATGCTAATGTTCGCTGCCGCTGGCCCAGGGGAAGAGGCGGTGGTAGAGCCACTTAAAGGTGTAGTCGGTGATCAGCCCCAGCAAGCCGATGACCAGGATGCCCAGGATAATCTTTTCGGTTTGCAGGTAGCGCTGCGAGCGCATGATGGTATAACCCAGGCCCACCTTCGCCGCCACCAGTTCGGCCACCACCAGGTAAGTCCAGGCCCAGCCCAGGGTGATGCGCAGGGTGTCCACCATCCCCGGCGCGGCATAAGGGGTGATGACCCGCGCCAGCGTTTCCCATTTGTTCAGGCCAAAGGTGTAGGAGACGTGGATCATATCCTTGGGCACGCCTTTGACGTTGTCGGCAATCATCAGCACTTCTTGAAAAAAAGTGCCGATGAAGAGGATGATAAATTTTTGGGTGTCGTCCACCCCGGCCCACAAGATGGTCAGCGGCACAAAGGCCACAGCCGGCATATAGCGCACCAGGTCAATCGGCGGCTCAAACAAGCCCTCAAAGAACTTAAAGTTGCCCATCAAAATCCCAATGGGAACGGCAAACAGGGTTGAAATGAGCCAGCCGACGGTGATACGGTAAACGCTGGCCGAGGCGTCGGCCCATAGCGTGCCGTCGCGGATTTCTTCCTGCGCAGCCTGGAGGATGGCCGTGGGCGTGGGCAAGAAGATGGGGTCAACAAAGCCGCCGTAGGTGGCAATGCACCAGGCGGCCAGCAGCACAGCCAGCAGGCTGAAGCTGGCCCCCAGGTAATAGCGGCGGGGAATCTCTTCGCGTAAGGGTAAAAGCTGCATCAGGGCAGGTAGGAGGCGTCGAAAACCTGGGCCGGATCGGGCACCGCTTTGACCCCGCCGGAGGCGACCAGCACCTGGCCCACTTGTTGGTAAGTCTCTTCAATCTCGCCGGCAAACATCTTTTTATTGTCGGCCAGGCTGTACAGCTTGACCCCTTTCCAGGCGGTTTTGAACTCTTCCAGGTCGCTGCCGACGGCCTTGGCGATTATCTGCTGGCCCTCGTCGGGGTTGGCCTGCAGAAAATCGTAGGCGTCTTGCCAGGCCAGCAGCAGCGATTTAACCGCGTCGGGCTTGGCCTGCAGGGTTTTGGCCGGAAAGACCAGGACATCGCTGATCAGACCCGGCTTTTCTTTGGCGCTGTAGAGGATGCGGTAGCCGCCGCCTTTGGCCAGCGCCGCCGAGATGTACGGCTCGTAGGTTACGGCGGCGTCCACCTGCCCGGCGATGGCCGCCGCCCCGGCGTCGGCGGCGGGCATGGGCACGGCGTTGATATCGGCTTTGCTCATACCGTTTTGCCCCAGGGCATAGGTGAGCAAAATGTCGCTGGTGGTGCCTTCCTCAAAAGCCACCTTTTTGCCCTTCAAATCGGCAATGGCGTTGATGCTCTCCCCGGCGATGATGGCGTCGGCCTCATACGAGGCGTCCATCAGCAGGACGGCTTTGATGTCCACCCCGGCGTCGCGCAGGATGGCCGAGGTGTGGGTGGCAATATTGGCCCCATCAAAGCGTCCGGCGGCCAGGCCGGAGTTGAGGTCCTGGTCGGTGGCAAACTCAACCAGTTCAACCTTGAGGCCGCGCTTTTCAAAAAAGCCTTTTTCCTGGGCAACGTACCAGGGACCGTAGCCAATCCAGGGCTGGGTGGCCAGTTTGAGTTCAACCACCGGCACGGCGGCCGGGACGGTAGTCGCTGCCGGGGCGGGTGTAGCCGCCGGAGCGCCGCACTGGGCCGCGCTGAGGGTGGTCAGGCTGATAAGGATAAGTAAGGTTAAAAGTTGTTTCATTATTCTTCTCCTCTAGCAAACAGGAATTGACAAACTAACGTTGTGCATTTTATCACAGCTTGTCTCACCTGCCAATCCTCCCCGGAGCGAGTAATTGACAACCTGGGCGATCTTTGCTTTAATTCAGCCGCCGCCCATCAGGCTCACGTGAGCTTTTCTAACCCTGGGCCGGTTACAAGGTAGGGTGGAGGTAAGCACATTCTATGGAACGACAGCAGCTTTTGCAAAAACTTGAGCGGACCTGGGCCGAGTTTACCGAGGCGTATGCCGGCTTGCCTGAGGCGTTGTTAGTGGAGCCGGGCGTGACGGGCGATTGGTCGGTGAAAGATGTGCTGGCCCACGTGACCACCTGGGAGGAGGAGGCGTTGAAGTATCTACCCCTTATCCTGAGCGGCGGCAAACCCCCACGCTACTCGGTTGCTTACGGCGGCCTTGACGCCTTTAACGCCCGCATGGCTGAACAGAAACGAAGCCTTTCACCCGCCGAGGTGCTGCGGCAGTTGGAGGAGACCCACCGCCGGCTGATGACCTACGTCGGGAGCGCGCCAGAAGACGCCATCCGGCGCGAGACGCCTTTCCGGCGGCGTTTGCGGCTGGATACCTACAGCCATTACCCCATTCACACCCGCATGATCCGGGAGTGGCGGGCGCGCCTGGGCCAATAATAAACCTGCCGGGCGTTATAGAATTTTCAGGCCGTTCAGCAGCACGATCAAAACCAACACCGGGGTCACAAACTTGATGATGCCGAAAACAGCGCGCACCACGCGCTCGTTGGGCAGGGTCTCTTCATTGGTGAGCGCCCGCTTGACCTCGTTATAGCCCCAAACCCAACCCACAAACAGGCTCAGGCAGAGACCGCCTATCGGCAGCAGGACATTCGAGGTGATAAAATCGTACAGGTCGAACATGGTCATGCCAAACAGCTTGAAGTCGGCCAGGACATTGTTAGAAAGGGCCGCGGTCGAGCCGATGAGGACCAGCAAAGCCACGGTGATCAGGGTAGCTTTAAGGCGCGACCAGCCTAGCCGCTCGTTCAGAAAGGCCACCGGCACCTCTAGCAGCGAGAGCATGGCCCCGGTGGCGGCAATGGCAGCCAGGATGAAAAAAAGAACCAGGAAAATGTGCCCCAGCGGCATAGCGGCAAAGACCGCCGGGATGGTGATAAACAGCAGCGATGGCCCGGCATCCGGCTGAAACCCGAAGGCAAAGACGGCGGGGAAAATAGCCATACCGGCCAGCAGCGAGACGGTTAAATCGGCCAGCATCACCTTGGCGGCTGTGGTAGGAATATTCTGGTCGCTGCGAAAGTAACTGCCGTAGGTCATCATCGCCCCCATGCCAATGGAGAGTTTGAAAAAAGCCAGGCCCATCGCGGTGAGCAGGGTGGCCGCAGTCAGCTTGGAGAAATCAGGCTGAAGCAGAAAGACCAGCCCGGCCATAGCCCCCGGCAGGGTCAAACTGCGGATACTGATGGCGACCAGCAGTAAAAAGAGCAAAGGCATCAACCGCTTGGTGGTCTGCTCGATGCCTTTGGATACGCCCAGAATAATGATGGCGCTGATGAGGGCCAGCACCAGCCACTGCCACAGCAGCGACTGCCACGGATCGGCAATAAGCTGGCTGAAAGCCTGGCCGGTCACGGCGGGGTCGGTGGAGAGCAGCGACCCAAAGGCGGCCTTAAAGATGTAGGCAAACACCCAGGCCGCCACCTCGGTATAAAAGGCCAAAATTAAAAAAGCCGAGAGAACCCCCATCAGGCCGACCAGCCACCAGGGTTTACCGGGCGCTAACTTGTGCAGGGTGGTCACGGCGTCGGCTTTGGCCCGCCGGCCCAGCATAATCTCGGCGATCATAATCGGCAGCCCTACCAGCAGGGTGCTGATCAGGTAGACAATAATAAAGCTGGCTCCGCCGCTAACGCCGGTAAGAAAGGGAAATTTCCAGATGTTGCCCAGCCCCACGGCTGACCCCAGGGTGGCGGCAATCACCCCCAGCCCGGTGGTAAAACCATCTCTGGTCAAAAGAGTATGGGCCTCGCTCTTGGTAGTTAAACGAGGTTCGACCGTAACTTGAGTAGCCATAATCTTTAAAAAACTCCAGCACTGTGATAGATAGTTGGTTCAGCAATCTGATACAATTCGCTACTGCCTTGCGCCTGGGGGGATATTTGCAGCCAACTTCACCTGAGATGGTAATTCAAATCAGGCCGGTTTGATATTGATATAGCTCCTCAAATCCGATGACATTTGTCACCCCACTTTGCTGCGGCTTGGCCAAAGAACTGCTCTATGTTACCAAATTTAGACGCACCCGTTATTTTGGCAAACCTTCCTGGAAGTTCCCAATAAGCTTTGTCTCAAAATTGACGGGGTTTTGGGCCAATTGTTGGCCTCAAACAGCATGTAGCTTCCGGGAAGGTGGGACTTTGAACATGCCTTGCGGCCCCCTAAGCCTGTCGCTCTGATGGGGTTGGGTGTAAAATGCAGCATAAAGGAGCAATTGGCTGATGCAGAATGATCTGGTGATTGGCGTTGATTTTGGAACCGACTCGGTCAGGGCGATAGTGGTTGATCCCCGGAACAATGCGGTGCTGGAGGAGGATGAATATTATTACCCTCGCTGGCGGGAGGGGCGCTATTGTGAACCAAAGCATCATCAGTTCCGGCAGCACCCGCGTGATTATATCGAGGGGCTTGAGGCTTGCGTCAGCCGGGCGGTAAAAAAGGCCGGGCCGGGCGCAGGACAGCGCGTTAAAGGCATCGCGGTGGATACCACCGGGTCAACCCCATGCCCGGTGAATCAAGAGGGGGTTCCCCTGGCCTTACTGCCGGGGTTTGAAGACAATCCCCAGGCCATGTTCCACCTTTGGAAAGACCACACGGCTGTTCAGGAAGCCGAAGAGATCAACCAGGCTGCGGCGGCCTGGGGCGGCGAAGATTATACCAGGTTTCAGGGGAAATATTCTTCGGAATGGTTCTGGGCTAAAATCCTGCATACCGGCCGCATGGATGGACAGGTCAAACAGGCGGCCTGGTCGTGGGTTGAGCACTGCGACTGGATTCCGGCCTTGTTAACCGGGCAGACGGCCCCGCTCAGCATGTACCGGTCCGCCTGCGCCGCCGGCCATAAAGCTTTATGGCACAGCGAATTTGGCGGCTTACCGGCCAGGGAATTTCTGGCCCGGCTCGACCCGTACCTGGCCGCCGTGCGCGACCATTACGGCGGGCCGCCGCGAACCGCGGATGCCAGGGTTGGCATGATGACGACCGAGTGGGCCGCCCGATTGGGTTTAGCCTCGCCGGTCATCGTCGGCGGCAGTTCTTTTGATGCTCATGCCGGGGCGGTTGGGGCCGGCATTGAACCCCGCGTTCTGGTGAAGGTGGTGGGGACTTCAACCGTTGACATGCTGATTGAGGATTATGAGCATCTGCAAGGGAAGGATTTGAAAGAAATCTGCGGCCAGGCCGAAAATTCGATCATACCCGGTTATGTGGGGCTAGAAGCCGGGCAGGCCGCCTTTGGCGATGTCTACTCCTGGTTGAAAGAGATTTTGATGTGGCCGCTGAAGCATCTTTTGCCGTCATCCAGCCTGCTCAGCGAAGCCCAGAAAGAGGCCCTCACCACAGAGTTCTCGGCCAAAATCATCCCCGAAATCACCGCCCACTGCCAGGCTATGCCCGATGATGAAGCCGGCCTGGTCGCCCTGGACTGGTTTAACGGGCGGCGTTACCCGCTGGTGAATGAACACATGACCGGCGCGGTGGCCGGCCTGCAGCTAGGCGTGAGCGCGCCCCAGCTCTACCAGGCGCTGGTGCTGGCGACGGCCTTTGGGTCTCGGCGCATTTTAGAAAGTTTTGTGGCCGAAGGCTTAAGCGTGGAGCGGATTATCGCCGTGGGTGGGATTGCCCAGAAATCACCGTTTGTCATGCAGATTCTGGCCGATGTCTTGAACCGGTCAATTGCCGTCTCTGCCTCAACCCAGGCCTGCGCCAAAGGCGCGGCCATGTACGCGGCGGTTGCGGCGGGGGTGTACCACAGTCTGCCACAGGCCCAGGCGGCTATGCCCGAAGGGTTTCTGGCGCTCTACAACCCGCAAAAAGAACGGGTCGCAAGGTATAATGAGTTGTATCAAAAGTATCTACGGTTAGGCGAGTTTGTGGAGCATCGTTTGGGTAAAGGCGCATGAGCGAGCATAGCCGCTTTACCACAAGAGCTTGGATATTTATCACAACATTTTCGATCAAGGCGGCCTGAAGCGCAGCAGCTCCTGGACAAGGATGAGCCTGAGGCCGGAGTTGAGCCAGGAGGAAGTCGGTTATAATTCAGACCAGATTCAAACGATATTATGTTATAATAATACCACAAGTGACTAAAAATACAGGAGGCGCAGCCCGCAGGCATGGAAAAACAAGGGGGCAGACCGGAGACGGCGACTCAGGGTTCAACCTTACTCCCTACTTCTGACTTCCTACTCCCCGCCAAAAAAGAGCGGCGTTTTTATGGCGCCGTTGAGCTGAATCCCACGCGCATCGGTCGCGATGCCGGCCAGATCGCCGAGGCGATTATCCAGCATTTGAATACATTGCCTGATGCCAAAGTGACTATCACCCTGGAAATCCACGCCGACCTGCCGGAGGGGGCTTCCAACCATATCGTCCGCACCGTAACGGAGAATGCTCACACCTTGAAGTTTAAGGATTTTGGTTTTGAGGAAGGATAAGCCCTCGTAAAAGGATCGGTGGGGTGAAAACTATTTTGGGGCTGGAGGAAGACTGAAGATGTCCTATACCGATACGCCGGCTATATTGGCTCACCCTCTACCCTTACCCCCGACGCCTCTGATCGGGCGCTCCGAGGAACTGGCGACAGCCCGGCAGCAACTGCTCTCCGGCCAGGTACGCCTGCTGACTCTGACCGGTCCCGGCGGCGTGGGCAAGACCCGCCTGGCTCTGGCTGTGGCCGCCGGCCTGGGCGAAGCTTTTGCCCACGGGGTCTGGCTGGTTGACCTGGCCCCGCTCAACGACCCGGACCTGGTTCCCGCCGCTATCGCTCAGGCTCTTGGCGTGCATGAGACAGGCAGCCGCCCCTTTACCGAGACCCTCAAAAGTTACCTGCGCGAGCGCCATCTGCTGCTTATCCTCGACAACTTTGAACAGATTCTTCCGGCCGCCTCGACCCTGGCCGACTTGCTGTCAACCTGTCCCGGTTTGACCCTCCTGGTGACGAGCCGTGAACGGCTGCGGCTGCGCTGGGAGTGGACTCTGATCGTCCCGCCCCTGGCTTTGCCCGACCTGGGCCGCCCGCTTGAGCCTGATGCCCTAGCTCAGATACCCGCTGTTGCCCTGTTTGTGCAGCGAGCGCAAGCCGGCCGGGCAGACTTTCGGCTGACACCGGATAACGCCCCGGCAGTTGCCGCCATTTGTGCTCATCTTGACGGTTTGCCTTTGGCCATCGAACTGGCCGCCGCTCGTATCAATGTCCTGCCCCCGGCCGACATCCTGGCCCGGATGGAACACCGCCTGACCCTGCTGCGCCAGAAAGCCCCCGACTTACCCGCCCGGCACCAGACCTTGCAGGCAGCCATCGGCTGGAGTTGTGACCTGTTATCAGCCCAGGAACAGAGATTATTCCGGGAACTGAGTGTCTTTGTCGGGGGGTGGACTCTGCCCGCAGCCGAGGCCGTCCTCCGGGACTTCGAGGAAGATATCCTGGACGGCTTGAGCGCCCTGGCCGAGAAAAGCCTGATCCAGGTTGAGCCGCGTCAAGCTGAGCAGCCCCGGTTCAGGATGCTGGAAACTATCCGCGGGTACGCCGTGGCCGAGTTGGTTGCCAGGGGTGAATTCGAGGCTGTGCGGCAGCGTTATGCCGTCTACTATTTGAAGCTGGCCGAACAAACCCCTGTCGAGGCCATGGGCGCGCGCCAGCAGGCTTGGTTTAATTATCTGGAGCGAGAGCATGATAATTTGCGGGAGGCGTTGCATTGGTCGAGCGAAGGGGGAGACACGCGGCTGGGGCTGCGGATAGCCTCCTCGCTGTGGGGTTTCTGGTGGCTGCGGGGTCATGTGAACGAGGGCCGCCGCTGGTTGGAAATAACCTTGGCCCAGAATCAGGAGGCGCCGGATGAGCTGCGACTGTTTGGCCTGGAAGGGTTAGGAACCTTGACCGGCTGGCAGGGTGAGTACGAGCAGGGCATGGCGCTTCTGGACGAAGCTCTGCGCCTGGCTCAAAGGCGGGGAGACCAGAACAGCATCGCCCGCATCCTGGGCCGGCTCGGCTGGATTGCCTGGATGAATGGGCGCGCTGAGCGAGCAGCCGAACTGGTGGCGGCGCTCCAGCCATACCGGGCAGCCGCCGATGCCTGGAGCCTGGCCTACGCCTATTTAAGTGTGGGTAGTTTGCTGTACGAAGTGGGCCAGGCAGAAGCGGCTCGGACAATATTGGAGGACGCCCTGGTATTCTTCCAGGATGTGACCGAGCGGCACGGCATGGCCTTTGCCCTGACCAAGTTGGCCCTGTTGCGGAAAAATCAAGGCGAGTTAACTCTGGCCCGGAGTCTGGCCCAACAGGGCTTGGAATTTGCCCGGTCTTTGCAGGATGGGCACATCATTGCCTATTGTGCCGACGACGTAGCTCAGTTGCTTGGTGAGCAGGGACCGCGAGAACAATTAGCCTGTCTGTTAGGGGGCGTAGACACTCTCCGGGAAATCCTGAGCCTGCTGCGCGCACCGCAAGAAAGAATCGCCTATCAAAAACTGGTCACAACGTTACAGAAGCAACTGGGCGAAACAAAGTTTACGGCTGCCTGGGCAGCCGGGCGTGACTTCTCAGCCGACCAGGTGGCTGAGGCAGGACTGGACCTCCTGGCGCAAGCCATCGCTCCCCAACCCAGAGTTGCCCGTTTCACCAGTATAACTGCATCATCTAATCCCTTGAGCGAACGAGAGCATGAGGTCCTGCAACTGGTCGCCGCAGGGCTGACTAACCAGCAGATTGCAGACCGGTTGTTCATCACCGAGCGGACCGCCCGTTTCCACGTTACCTCAATCTTCAACAAGCTCGGCGCCGACAACCGCGTTCAGGCAGTCACTCTGGCCAGCCAGCGCGGACTCCTCTAATCAATTCCGAAATCTCTCCTTTTTACTCCGAATAAATGTGACCTGTCTTTTTCGACAGGTCGTTTTCTTTTTGGCTGAAAAAGCAAGACTGTCGTTTTAGCCGGGGGCGGACGCAGAAAAATGCGATATATTGATCGCAGAATACGAATTCTTGAAAGGAGGTCATATGAACTGTTGTCCACCTGCATCACCCCTGGCGCTGCCTGCCGGCACGGTTGCTCCAGACTTTCGCCTTCAGCGCACGCCCCATCAAACAGTCGCCCTGAGCAGCTTCCGCGGCCAGCCGGTTATCCTGGCATTTTACGTGGCCGACTGGCACCCGGTTTGTACCGACCAACTGGCGCTCTACCAGGAGTTTCTGCCCGAATTTCAGCCGTTCAACGCCATATTGTTAGGCATTTCAGGAGACAGTCCCTGGAGCCACCTGGCCTTTGCCCGCGATTACCGGCTGACTTTTCCTCTTCTGTCAGACTCCCAGCCAAAAGGGGCAGTCGCCCAGGCTTACGGGGTGTACCGGCCCCAGGAAGGGCTGAGTGAACGGGCACTCTTTGTGATAGACGTCGTTGGCATCATCCGCTGGAGCTACCTGGCGCCGGTGTGCGTTAACCCCGGCGTTGACGGTATCTTAACCGCGCTTGAAAAGTTGACAACAAAGCAGACAGGTCCGGGTTGACCTCCCGGCCAAACAAGTCCACGTTGAGTATGATGAAACCCAAACCGGGATCGAGCAATTAAGGCAACCCTTCACGCCGCCGGTTATCCGGTTGTCTCGGTTGAGTCAGGTCAAGAAGTTGATCTTGCTCAGGTTTCAGCGCCGAGCCACCGCTCTACTGGTTGTGCCTGTTGCCGCCAATAATTGTAAAAGCGATCTGGCTGAGACGAAGGAGGAATTAGGTCATGTGCAACTAACCACAGGGTATCTGACCGTAAAGCCGTTTTCCTGGATATTATCCACGTTTGGTTATTGTGTTCAGGCAGTAAAAACATCTCCTGTCGTTTCCGACAGGTTCCAGGCAGTCCTGATAACACTGTCGGATCAGACGGGGGCAAAGTCAGGTTGATTTGATATATTGGAATCAGGCTATAGAATCTCATATTATTGTTAAGGGGGACAGCATGACAACGCATCAAAAACATTTGCACCATCACGGGGAGCACGAGAGACATCACGGCGATCATACTCCGGCTCAAGCCCATACCGGCCACGAGGGGCATCACCAACCCCCGGCCTCAGTTCACGCCCGCCACGACAAACACGCCGGCCACAGCGAGGGGATGTTTCGGGACCGCTTCTGGCTTACCCTCCTGTTGACCCTTCCCGTTCTGATTTATAGTGAAATAATCCAGCATCTGCTGGGTTTTCAACCACCGGTTTTTCCCGGCTCCGCCTGGATCGCCCCGCTCCTGTCGAGTGTGATTTTCTGGTGGGGCGGCTGGCCCTTTTTGAAAGGGGCAGTGGATGAACTGGCGAGCCGCCGGCCGGGGATGATGACCCTGGTGGCGATGGCGATCAGCACCGCCTACGGCTACAGCATCGCCATTGATTTGGGCTTGGTGGCCGGGATGTCTTTTTACTGGGAGATGGCCACCCTGGTCGTCATTATGCTGCTGGGCCACTGGCTGGAAATGCGGGCAGTGGGCAGCGCCCAGAGCGCCCTCAATGAACTAGCCAAGCTCTTGCCCGATACAGCGGAGCGAATTGTCGAAGGCCGGACTGAGCCAGTGCCGGTCAGCGAATTACGGTTGAATGACCTGGTGCTGGTTCGCCCCGGAGCGCAGGTTCCGGCCGATGGGCAGGTCGAGGAAGGCGAAAGCCAGGTCAACGAGAGTATGATCACCGGCGAGTCCCGTCCGGTGCATAAACAGCCGGGGGCTGAGGTCATCGCCGGCACGGTCAACGGCAGCGGCTCACTGCGGGTGCGGATCACACGCACCGGCGAGCAGACGATGCTGGCCGGAATCATGCGCCTGGTGGCTGAAGCCCAGAGCAGCCGCAGCCGGGCCCAGGATTTGGCCGACCGGGCCGCCTACTGGCTGACCTTTGTGGCCCTCGGTGTGGCAGTTATCACCCTGATTGGCTGGGTACTGGGGCGTGGGTTTGACAACTATACCCTGGAACGGGTGGTGACGGTGCTGGTCGTCGCTTGTCCGCACGCCCTGGGACTGGCTATCCCCCTGGTCATCGCCATCTCGACCACCCTTTCCGCCCGCAACGGCATCCTGGTCCGCGACCGGCTGGCCCTGGAGCAGGCTCGCAATTTGAAGATGATTGTTTTTGACAAGACCGGCACCCTGACCAAAGGCGAGCAGGGCTTGGTGGCCGTCGCTGCGGCTGAGGGAATTGACGAAGCCGAAGCCCTGGCTCTGGTTGCGGCGGTGGAAGGGGACAGCGAACATATCATCGCCCGCGCCCTGGTGGAAGCGGCTGGGGAACGAGGGTTTCAGGTTCCAGCGGCCACTGGCTTCCAGGCGCTGCCGGGGCGGGGCGTCCAGGCAGTGGTGAACGGGCACACCTTACAGGTCGGTGGGCCGCGATTGCTGGAACAGGAGCAGGTAAGTGTGGCCGAGAACCTGGCCCATCAAGCTCATCTATGGGGTGAACGGGGCCAGACGGTGGTCTATCTGGTGGAGCAAGGCCGGGCGGTGGCGGCCTTTGCCCTGGCCGATGTCATCCGGCCCGAAAGCCGCGAGGCGATTGCTGCCCTCAAGCAGCAGAATATCGAAGTGGCGATGCTCACCGGCGACTCCGAGGCGGTGGCGCGCTGGGTGGCCGGGGAGTTGGGCATCGAGACCTATTTTGCCCAGGTGCTGCCCGAACACAAGGCCGAGAAGGTCAAAGCCTTACAGCAGTACGGCCAGAAGGTGGCCATGGTCGGCGATGGAGTGAACGACGCGCCGGCCCTGGCCCAGGCCGATGTGGGTATTGCCATCGGCGCAGGTACGGATGTGGCGCGGGCGTCGGCAGGCATTGTGTTGGTGCGCAACGACCCGCGTGACATCGGGCGGATCATCCGCCTGAGCCGGGCCAGCTATCGCAAGATGGTCGAAAACCTGGGTTGGGCGGTCGGCTACAACGCCATCGCCCTGCCGCTGGCGGCGGGGGTGCTGGCCGGGCTGGGCTTTGTCCTGCCGGCCTGGGTGGGAGCGGTGCTGATGTCGTTGAGCACCATCGTTGTGGCTATCAATGCCCAGATGCTGCGAAGGCTCGATCTGAAACTACCGTAAGCTGGTTATGAAATGAGCTTCTGCTTAGGTTGACGCAGATAACCATTGGGGCGTAGAGTAAATCTCTACGCCCCATTTTGCGTCCACCGTCAGCACAGCTTGCCTCAACGAGTGGTGAGGGCTTCCGGCGATTGCAGCCACCGCGGCTCTGCGTTGACCGGCCCTTCCAGCGTTTTAAGAAAAGCGATCAGTTGAGCCAACTCGGCGTCACTCAGGCCCAGCGGCTTAAGCTCGCTGTGGCCTGCCGGCGCTTCCGGCGCGCGATTGTAGTGCTGCACCACTTCCTCCAGGCTGGCAAACTGCCCGGCGTGCATATAGGGCGGCCGCTCGCTCACGTTGCGTAAGGAGGGCGGTCTGAACTGGCGGACGAGGTCCTCGCCCTCGGTAATCATATAGCGCAGCTCGGCGCAATCGGCCGGCCGGGCGTCACTGTACCGGCTGAGACAGTTGAACTCATCAGCCTTTACCTGCGGTGCGCCCAAAGCTCGACCCGTATCCTCCGGCAGACCGGGCGCTGCCGGGATACCCGTGTTGTGGAAGTGGTTGTCGGTCAAGAGCGGTCCATTATGGCACTGGGTACAATTAGCCTGGCCGATAAAGAGCCGCAGACCGGCCACTTCATCTGCCGTGAACAGGGGGTTCATTGCTTCGGCGTCACCCTTCAGCACCGCCTCCACGTAGCGATCAAAGCGGGTCGGGCCGGGCGCCAGGCGGCGCTCGTAAGCGGCGATAGCCTTGCCCATATTGGCAAAGACGCGGGTTATCGCTGCCCGGTCTTCCGGGGCCAGCGCTTCCCAGGCGGCCCTGGCCTGCGGGTCGGCCACCGGCCCTGCTTGAGCGGGTAAACCGGCCAGGTTGGGCAGCGGGCCAAAGATGGCTTCATACTCAGCGCGGTAATATTGGGCGATGAGCTGGGCGTATTGGGTGCGGCTGCCGCCGTGCTCGACGGCGCTCTCCAGCGGGCCGAGCGCCTGCGCCCACAAACTATCCTTGCGACCATCCCAGAAGAGCCAGGGGCTGTAGGCCGCACCGGCCAGGGGCATCGTCCGCCGGTTGGTTACGCCGACGCCATGCGCCAATGGTGTGCCATCCTGAAAACCCAGTTCCGGTTTGTGGCAAGTGGCGCAGGCCACCTGGCCGTTTGAACTGAAGCGGGTATCGAAAAACAGCTTTTGACCAAGCGCCGCCGCCGCAGGATCATCGCCGTAACGATTGGACGGATCCGCCGGCAGTGTGGGTAGAGTACCCAGCCAGAGTGAGCGCAACTGGGCTATCTCTTCCTCATTCCAGGTTGGCCGGGGCCAAAACAGGTACCCCAGGCCCAACCCAAGGGCTAAAATAGCGATGATAATGACCAGAAAAAGCTTAAACTGAAATTGTCCTATGCTCATTGTTGTTCCCCCTGAAGAATTTGGACAGAGCTGGGCAGCGTGTTTATCGCCCATCCCTGCTTTGATCGCTTATAACGTCAAGTTGAAGGTGACGTGGTCGGTTTGCCCCTCAGCGGTGATGTCGAACTCGACAATCCACCAGCCGGGCATATGGAACTTGAGGCCCTCGACCCGGTAAGCGCCGTTGCCCAGGTATTCGGTCACCTGGGGCCGGGTGGGCAGGCCGTGACCGTGCTGCGGCATATCGCCATCCACCTTGATCTGGGCATTTTCCACCGGGCGACCATCCGCAGTTTCAAGGTACAGCGTCCAGCTTTGGATCTGGTTGATCGGCGCCGGCTCAAATTGGGGCACGTAGCTCACCCGGTACAGACCCTTATCACTGACCAGGCTGGTAGAGGTGTTCAGATCGGCGGGGACATAATTCATCCAGGCCAGCATCAGCCCAAAGGCAATGACTGCCAGCAGCACCAGCGCGCCCAGCCCTAGCCCCAGCCAGCGCAAGAGCCGGCCAAAGCGGCGGGGTTGGGTGGTTCCGGCAAACGTGGTGGTTTTATTAATCGTACTCATTGTTTTCTCCTTGTTTTTAAGCTCAGTTGTTTGATTGATATTTCTGATTCCATCATAGCGGCGAAGCGGGCGAACTGTCATTCGTCCAAAGACGAACCGGGGGGCGAATTCGCCGGGCGGCTGCTGACCGAAAGCAAAGGCAGGTTGAGCGCCTGAAGCCGGTTCAGGACGCCATACAGGGCGGCCTGATCGGGCAGCAGGCCGGTCAGAATAGTTTCGCCATTAGGGGTATTGGTGATGGTCAAGCCGTCGAACCAGGCCGACCACTCGGCCGAAAGATGTCCCTGGATACGAATTTGGTAAATCATTTCCGTCTCCGTTTAATGGATCAGGCAGCAACACATTGGATCAGGCTGCTCACCGGCTTGTTCTAGGCCGGCCCAGCAAGTACAATCCGCTGAAGCAGGCAGGCGGCCGCATCGCCAGCAGGGAGTTAATCCGCGCTTCAGCAGGGGCACACCCAGCAAATTGGCCCCAATGCTGGCCCGGTCAATCCGGTTGAGAGCCATCAGACCGGCCCGGCCATTCCTCTGGAACGACAACTGGCCGACGGGAGCAAGCCCGGCTTTGTGAATACCGGTCCCGGAGGGGTGGTTTTCCGGAGCGTAGATAATCCAGAAGTGGTCAGCTTGATGACTTTCATCCGTGAGGATCGCCTGCAACAGGTGAGGATAGATACCCCGGCCGCGCCAGGCTGGGAGGGTGGCGAAGTCCCACAGGTAGCGGTGAATTCCAGGCAGGGTAAAGTTGAGCTGAAGTTCGCCGATTTCGGCCTGGCGAGTGGCCACCCAGCCGTAGGCCACCGGCGTTTCATTTAAATAGGCCAGGTAGGGTTGGTGGCCTGCCCGCAGCCGGCGGCGAATTTCAGCGGGCGGCAGGTTGTTTAAGCGAGCCAGAGTTGGCTCATCGTGCGTAGGGCCGGCGGAAAAACCGGCCAGGGGTGAAAGCGAGGGCAGCGTGTCGCCGCCCCACCAGGTAGCTAAAGCCATATTGTCCTCCTGAAAAAGATATGCCCTGAGAGGTGAGGCGAAGAGATTCCTCGCCTGCTCGTGTTCTCGTCTCAGATTTGATAGCTAGAGCATACCAACGAGGAGGACGAACTGTCATTCGTCTAAAGACGAATAGACGGGCGAATAAAGGGAGATTAGATGAGGTTTAATTCCTGGGCGCGAGCAATGGCCTGGGTGCGGCTGCCCACGCCCAGCTTGCCGTAGATGTGTTCGGCGTGTTTTTTGGCCGTAGCGACGGTAAAGATCAGCTTCTCGGCAATCTCGCGGTTGGAGTAACCTTCGGCCATCAAGCGCAGCACTTCCAATTCCCGCTCGCTGAGCGGCTCGACCAGGTGAGCCGGGGAAAGGTTGCCGGAGGGTTTTAGGCCCACCGTTGCGAAGGCAGCGGCCGGCTGGCAGGTCTGGTTCTCAGCCTCAAAGGCGGCCAGGAGTTTTGCGACGTAAGTCTGGCCTGCCCGACTGGATTGTGTCTGGATGGCTCGCAGCAAGTCAGCCATCGCCCGGCCTTCGTCCAGAAAAATCCGGGCGTATCCCTCGGGTGCGGCCAGGGTGAGAGCTTGTTCCAGGGCAGCCAATGCCCCGGTGAGGTCGGGTTGAGCCGCCCGGGCTAACGCCGTCAGGATCAGGGCTTCAATGACCGTACCCATCCGGCCGGCCTGCTCGGCTCGCTCGACCAGCCACTCCAGGATCGCCAGGGCTTTTAGCAAATAGGCGCCACCCGCATAGGCTTGGGCCTGGGCCAGGTGCAGCCGGGCCAGGACCAGCAGCTCAAACTCACGCGGATAGGGCTTTACTTCATCAGTCCGCCAGGCCGCTACCTGGCCTGCCCAGGTTTCAGCCTGACTCAGTTCGCCCCGCAGCAGGGCCAGATAAGCCCGGAAGGCGGCGAAATAGGCGACCTCATGGCCGGTTTCCCACTGGCGGCTCAATTGGCCCAACTTTTCCAGAGCTGCCTGGGTTGCCTCCCCGTCGCCCTGGTTTTGTTTGACCCGGGCCAGATAAGCATAACAGCGGGCGGCGACAACCAGTGCGCCCAATTCGGCCCGCTGGAGGCCTTGCTGTAAAAGCTGCTCGGCGGCGGCCAGGTCATTCTGTTCGCGCCGGATATCGGCCAGGCGGAGGTACAGCACCCCCACCGGTGGGACCTGCTGCCAATGGTGTTCGGCGGCCCATTGAAAAGCCTCCTGGAGAATACTATCTGCCTGGCGCAAGCGGCCCTGCTGCCCCAGCAGAGCCGCCCATACGCCCATGCCGTACAGCGCGCCCAGGGCATTCCCGGCGGCCCGGCACAAGCTGACACTCTCGGTCACTGCGGCCACGGCCGGCTCTGTCTCCCCCAGAATATGAAGGGCGTGGCCCAAAGCCAGGGCGCTGGTGCTGCGGGCGAACAGGTTTGAGGCGGGCAGTTGGGCCAGGGCCTGGCGGGCGAAATCAATGGCTGCCTGAAATTGGTGCTGGTCAACCGCGCCATAGGCCCGAATCGTCAGGATTTCACCGCGGATGGCCGCTGCCTCAGGATCAGCAGCATTGAGACTCTGCTCGGCTGCTTGCAGGAACGGCTCGATGGCCGGCTGGCGGCGGGTCAGGTGAAAGACCCAGGCCTGCACCAGACACAGCCGGGGTTGGCTGAGCAGCGCTGCCTGGGGCAGAGCCGCCAGCCATCTCTCGACGGTGAGGATTTCGCCCTGCTGCAACGTTGGTTGGGCGTGGGTGGTGACCAGGCGAGTCAACCGCTCCCTATCTCCGGCGGCCAGGGCGTGGTGAATGGCTTCGCTCACCAGCCCGTTGGCCTCATACCACTCTGCCGCCTGACCGTGCAGCCTGGGCAGTTGCTCCGGTAGCAACCGTTTCAGGCGAAAACGCAGCAGTTCCGCGAATAGGTGATGGTAGCGATACCAGCGCCGCTCCTGGTCCAGGGGAATAATAAACAGATTGGCTCGTTCCAACGCCTCCAGCATTTCCTGGCCGTTTTCCTGGCCGGTCAGGGCATCGGTCAAGGGGCCGGTGAGCCGGTCAAGAATGGCGGTCTGCAATAGAAAAGTCTGAACTGCTTCCGGCTGGCGGTGCAGGACTTCCTCGGCCAGGTAATCTACGATATGGCGATGGCTGCCGCTAAAGGCCTGGATAAAACCGGACGCGGACGCGTCACTCAGGCCCCGCAGTGAGAGCGCGGCGAGCTGCAAGCCGGCCACCCAGCCTTCGGTGCGAGCTTCCAGGGCGGCGCTGTCGGCCGGGGAGAGCTGCAACCCCATCACCCGGCTGAAAAACTGCTCGGCTTCATCAGGAGAAAAGCGCAAATCGGCAGCGCGTACTTCCAGCAGCCGGCCCCGCGCCCGGAGACGGGCTAAGGGCAGGGGTGGGTCGGCCCGGCTGGTGAGAACCAGCCGCAAATTGGGCGGCTGGTGGTCAATCAGGAAGGTCAACAGGTTGTGGATGGCAGGCGTCTGGATGAGATGGTAATCGTCCAGCACTAATGTCCATTCCAGTGAATGCGGGGCAATATCGTTGATGAGGGTGGTGATGAGGGCTTCTGGCGATAATGAATGGTGGCCCTGCGCTTGCAGCATCTCCTGGGCGGCTTGGCCAAGCGCCGGATCGGTTTTTTGGAAAGCAGCCAGCAGATAGGTCAGAAAGCGGGTTGGGTCGTTATCCTCCTCATCCAGGGAGAGCCAGGCGGTTTGAGCAGGGGGGCGGGGGTGCGGAGGGGCAGGGGGGAATTCTTGCTCCTTTGCACCCGCCAAAGGCGCGCAAAGCGTGCTGCTCTGCTCTCCGGCCAGTTGGTGAAGCCAACTGCTGACCAGGGTGGTTTTGCCAAAACCCGCCGGGGCACAGATCAGAATGACCCCCGGAGGTCGAGCTACAGCCTGGCTTAACCGCTCCAACAGGCGTGGCCGAGCTACCAGGTCCGTTGGCTGGGCTTGAGGCATATACAGTTTGGTGGTTAAAAGGGGAGCAAACATGGAGGGGAATTATAAAGCACCCGCCGAGAAAGACAAACGTAGCTGCTTTGAGTGAAAAAAAGTGCTTCTCGGGCTGAAGGGGCCAACCTTTCCGTGATGTTTTGGCGCTCCTCAGCGGCGACCTGGAAACCGGCCTGGCTGCCGGCGTGGTAACGCTTGAACAGGCCCGGCGGTTATGGGCCTTTCTGCCGCAAACCTTGACGGCCCTGCTGGAGCACGGCCCCGCTATACTCCATACGCTGCTGCATAGCCCGGCGCTGCTCAAGCGGGTCGCTCCTTATGCTGCGGGCCGGCCTGAGTGGCTGGAGCAGTTACAGCGGGTGGTCGAGCAGCAGCAAGTCCGGCCGGGGCACTTGCAGCAGGGCCAGCTTTTTGAGCAGGTCAGGTAGGTTTTGCAAATGCTGGCCGGCCAGCAGCCCTTACTCCTGCTGTTGGATGACCTGCAATGGCTGGATACCGCTTCGCTCAACCTCCTGTTTCACCTGGGCCGGCGCCTGGGTGGCAGCCGGATTTTGCTGCTGGGGGCTTACCGGGCCAGCGAGGTGACGGAGGCCCATCCTTTAGCCCCGGTTGTCGCCGAGTTCAAACGCTGCCGGAGGGAGATTCGGCTCGACCTGGAGCAGTTTGACCCGCTGGCCGGTCGTGGCTTTGTTGACGCCTTGCTCGATACTGAGGCTAACCACCTGGGCGAGCAGTTCCGGGAAAGGTTGTTTTGGCACACCAAAGGCCATCCCCTTTTTACCATCGAACTGCTGCACCATTTGCAGGAACGCGGCCAGCTCATCAAGGACAACCTGGGCCGCTGGATGGAAAATGCCGCCTTTGAATCAGGTGATTTGCCGGTAAAGGTTGAAGCGGTCATCAACCAGCGCCTCAGCCGGCTCGACCCGGCGCTGCAAGAGTTGTTAAGGGTGGCTGCGGTGGAAGGGGAGGTGTTTACGGCCCAGGTTACAGCGCATGTCCGGCAGCTTGACGAGCGTTTGAGCTTGCAGCAGCTCTCAAATTATTTGAAAGGTTGGGGAATAGAGTGGGGGCCGGGGCGGCCCAACGCCTGATTGGTCGTATTTATTGGGAGCAGGGGGAGCGAGCTATCTCCTGGCAGCATTACCACCAGGCGCTGCATATTTTGGAAAGCGAGCCGGAAAGCATCGAACTGGCCCAGGCGCTGAGCGCCGTCTCGCAGATGCATATGCTGGCTTCGGACTATGAGCCGGCCATTGTCTGGGGCGAGCGCGCCCTGGCCCTGGCTCAAAAGCTAGGCGCTCAAGAGGTGATCGTGCATGCCTTAAACAATATCGGGACGGCGCTGGCAGCCTCGGCCAAGCCCCAGCGCGGCCTGGCCTTGCTGCGGGAAAGTCTGCACCTGGCCTTAACCCTGACCATGCCTCACGACGCCTGCCGCGCCTATGTTAATTTAGGGGAGGCGCTGGTCTGGCAGGGCCGCTACGCCGAAGCTGAGGCCATCTTTGACCAATTGCTCGTTTATGCCACCCAGGTCGGCGCGGCCATGTTCCAGGGGGTCACTCTGGTACGCTTGACCGAACTGGAGTGGGGGCAGGGGCGCTGGGCCGCGGCCCTGGACCGCTGCCAGCGTCTCAGATTTTGGCGTGATGAGTTTCCAGGCGCAACCGTTCCCAAGGTCTGGGCCAGTACTTTGCTGGGCCGGATAGATAACGATCTGGGCCGGCCCCAACCGGCCCGCCAGGAATTAGAGCGTGAACTGAGTACAGCCCGAACTCTGGATGAAGCCCAGACGACCGTACCGCACCTGGGCCAGTTGGCCCGGTCATTGGCGGCATTGGGGCAGGTGGAGGAAGTGGCTGCCCTCATCCACGAATTTTTGACGCTGCAGGCGCGCACCCCCTCTCACCACGCTCACAGTATTGCGCCGCTTTTGTTTGCTTGCCGCTGGCTGGCCGAACAGCCGGGCAATCCGGGATCTCTTGAAACAGCCGGGGAGTGTTTGCAGTACCTGGAACAAATTGAGGCGCAGTTTCGCAGCCCGGAGAGCGCCGCAGCCCTGGCCGAGGCGCGCGGTCTGGACGCTCTCTGTCGCCATAACGCTGCGGGCGCGGTTGAGCAGTTCCGGCAGGCCGCCGCGCAGTGGGGCCGCCTGAACCGCCCGTTTGACCAGGCTCGCGCCCTCAACGATCTGAGCCAAGCCCTGCGCCAGATAGGGGAGACGCACCGGGCGCAGACGGCGCTCAAGCAGGCCCTCGGTCTTAAGGAAACACTGGCCGGACAGCTAGAGAACGCTGAACTCAAAGCGTTGTTTTTTGATTAGGCGAAATATCCCTTATCTTAACATCCCTGTCAGACGACAATTAGAAAGTTACAGTGGCGACAATTACATGTCGCCATTAAAATGCCTCCTTTTACACTGTAAAAAACGTCGAGCGGTAAAACTCTATTGTAAGATAACGAGCACACCCACACTTGAACCACGCCCAGGCTACTCAACTGTTACCGATTTAGCCAAATTCCGCGGCTGATCTACGTCGGCCCCGCGCCAGATGGCGGTGTGGTAGGCCAGCAATTGCAGCGGGATGACCGAGAGGATGGGCGTGAGTAGGGGGTGGGCGGCGGGGATCTTTAGCACGTGGTCGGCTTTGACCGCTACCTCGTCATCACCTTCGTTGATCAGGGCAATGACAATGCCCCGGCGGGCGCGCACCTGCTCAATCTGGCTGATCATTTTATCGTAAACGTGGTCCTGGGTAGCAATGCAGACCACCGGCATAGCGTCGTCAATCAGGGCGATGGGGCCATGCTTCATCTCGCCGGCCGGGTAGCCCTCGGCGTGGATGTAGCTGATCTCCTTCAGCTTCAGCGCCCCTTCCAGGGCAATGGGGTAATTTAGCCCCCGGCCCAAAAAGAGAAAATGCTCGCGGTGGTGGTACAGGTTAGCCAGGGTGTGGTAATCGTTGTAGCCTTCGGCCAGGGTTGCGCCAGCCAACTCCGGCAGGTGGGCCAGGGCGGTCGCCAGTTCAAAACTCTCTGCTGCCCCCAGCACGCCGCGCTGCTGGCCCAGGTACATGCCCAGCAAAAATAGATCGGCCAGGGTGGCGGTAAAGGCTTTGGTGCTGGCCACGCCGATCTCCGGCCCGGCCTGCATCAAAATCGTTCCCTCGCTCATGCGGTGGGCCATGCTGCCATGAACGTTAACAATGCTCCACACTTTGGCCCCTTTGCGCTGCCCTTCCTCCATCGAGGCCAGGGTATCGGCGGTTTCGCCGGATTGGGTAATGGCCAAAACCACCGTTTTATCATTGACCAGCGGGTCGCGGTAGCGGAATTCCGAGGCGTAATCTACCGAGACATGCACCTTTGCCAGCTTTTCGATCATAAATTTGCCCACCTGCCCGGCATAGGCCGAGGTGCCGCAGGCCACAATAATGATCCGCTCGATGGCTTTGGCCTGGGTCGGGGTCAGGCTCAAATGCTCCAGGTGTACCTGGCCGCTGGTAAAATCAATCCGCCCACGGATGGTGCTCTGGATAGATTGCGGCTGCTCGTAAATCTCTTTTTGCATAAAGTGGCGGTACTGGCCCTTGACCGCGCTGATGGGGTCCCAGGTAATCTGGTGGACCTGCTTGGTCAGCGGCTGGCCGTCAAGCCGGTAAAAAGCGACCCCTCCGGCCCGGATGACCGCCATTTCCCTGTCTTCCAGGTAAACCACCCGCTGGGTGTGGTCCAGAATGGCCGGGATATCGGAGGCCAGGTAATTTTCGCCCTGGCCCAGGCCGACAATCACCCCGCCGGCATTGCCCAGGCGCACGGTGACAATCTTATCCGGCTCCTGCTTGCTGACCACGGCAATAGCGTGCGCCCCGTGCAGTTGGCGAAAGGCCCGGCGGCAGGCGTCCACCAGGTCGTCGCCCTGGGCCAGGTATTTGTCAATCAGGTGGGTAATCACTTCCGTATCGGTGTCGGAGATAAAGGTATGGCCCTCCTGCTGAAGCTGGGTGCGCAGGGCCATAAAGTTTTCCACAATACCGTTTTGCACCACGGCGATCACCCGGGCCTCGTCGGCGTGGGGGTGGGCGTTGCGCTCGATGGGCGCGCCGTGGGTGGCCCAGCGGGTATGGCCGATGGCCAGGTGGCCGTCCAGCGGCGCTTCGCGCAGCCGGCTTTCCAGGTTAGCCAGTTTGCCCTCAGCCCGGCGAATATCAAGATT
Source organism: uncultured Caldilineaceae bacterium (assembly GCA_964505845.1). Lineage (GTDB taxonomy): Bacteria > Chloroflexota > Anaerolineae > 4572-78 > J111 > DSQQ01. The sequence continues at coordinate 2,207 of CAZDMM010000008.1, read as the reverse complement.
GCCGTTTACCGCCGCAATCCCGGCGGAGTCATAGCCGCGATACTCCAGCTTTTTCAGCCCTTCCAAAACGATGCTCGACGCATCCTTGCTGCCTACATAACCAACGATGCCACACATAAATGTTCTTCCTTTCAAGATAAAATGGTTAATCAGCCGGAAACCCTCTGGACAGGCCCTTTTAAACAGGCCAGGCTCAATAGATCCAAATTTACGTAGGGCGGCATTCCTACCCGCACCTGCGGTTCTGGGGCAAGTGCGCCGCCTGCTGACGCATAGGGATGCGCCAGCTACAGGGGAAAATTGGATCCGCTGTGACTAAATTGATAAGAGGCATCCCGGCGCCTTTGCAGGTGGCACGGATGCCGCCTTACCAGCGGTCAGACAAAGCTATTTTTTTAGGAAACTGGGCTTGCTATCCAGGCGAGTGAGAAATTACCACCCCTGGCATAAAGAGAGGCGGCGCATTGATAACTTAATAGACCACTACCTTCTCTTTTTGGCCCACCAATTACTTGATGGTTTTGTGAAAAGGCTTTATTTGTCTCTGGGGGAGTAGGAGACAAATCGGGCTGTGGCAGCCCGGCAGGTTATCCGCCGATAATTTCGATAGACCTGCTCCTCGTCACCCGGCCAGGCTAAGGATGAAGGATAAGGGATAAAGGCGGAAAAATAACAGTTCATCCTTCATCCTTCCGCCTTCATCCTTTCTGGTCGGGTCAGGCGCTGTTTAACCCCGCTAAATTACTTTCTATTATCCTCACTCGTAGTTTCAGCCAGTCTCATTTTAGTATAAGATGGCCTAAAATTTCATTAAAAATTGATATGAACTTGGTTAGAAAACAAAACCTCGGCTACCTTTTAATCTTATCAAAGATCAGCCTCAGTTTCCACCCAAAAAATAGGGTGTTTCTAACCTAAGGCACTCAAAACTCAGTGGGAGTTGCCGTCTCCGGGGAGGCCGGCTCAGGCAGGCTGTAAACTCCCCGGAATTGGGCCGGCAACTGCCGGGCCAGGTGGAGCATCAATGTCTGGGTGATGGCGGCCAGGTTTGGGCGAGAGAGGCCGCCCCTGCTAAAGGTTAAGGGCGGGCCAATGGTCAACTGCACCGGCGCTCGCCTCAGTTTGCGCCAGCAGGTGGTGATCTGGGGAGTGCCGGTAATACCTACCGGAACCACCGCTGCCCCACTGCGGCAGGCAATCAACGCTGCGCCTTCTTTGGCCGGCTGGAGTTGGTGACTGTGGCTGCGTGTGCCTTCGGGAGCCATCAGAATGGCGCCTTGATTTTGTAGAACCTGCAGGGCTGCTTTGATGGCCCGCAGGTCGGCCTGGCCCCGGTTAACCGGGATAGCGCCATAGAGCCTGAGCAGCGGCCCCCACAGCGGGGAGTCAAAAGCCTCTTTTTTGGCTAGGGGGATCATTAGCCGGGGCGAGACGCCCAGAACCATGAGCGGGTCTAAAAAAGCGATGTGGTTGATGATGATGATCAGGGGGCCGCTGGCCGGGATGTGTTCCAGGCCGGTAACCTCTAGCCGCAGCAGCAGCTTTAGCGCCAGCCGCAATAGCCCTACCAGCAATTTTTGGCTCAGGTTATAATCGGCTGAGGGTGTGGTTGACACTTAAGGTTAAGGGTTGGTTGAGAGCGGTTGCCGGGCCGGCCGGCGGTGATTAGCCACTAGCTGTTCAACCTGAGCTAACACCCCTTCCAGGCTCAGGTGGTCGGTATCAATAATGATAGCGTCGGAGGCCGGGATCATGGGTGAGACGGGGTTTTCCCGGTCTTGTTTATCCCGCGCCACAATGGCGGCTAAAATTTGCTCATAATTGGCCGGCAGGCCGCGGGCATGCATGTCCCGGCAGCGGCGGCGGGCCTGTTCGGCCGGTGAGGCGCGCATAAAGAGCTTTAACTCCGCCTCCGGCAGCACCACCGTGCCAATATCCCGTCCAACCATGACGATGGAACCCGGAGCAGCAATGCGGCGCTGCTGTGCGGTCAGGGCCGCCCGCACGCGGGGGTAAGCCGCCACCCGCGAGACGTAAGTATCTACCTGGGGGCTATAAATTTGCTCGGTCACGTCCTGCTCATCGGCCAGCACAATTGAACGCTGGGGTGAATCAGGGTGGCCGGGCTTGACCTCGATGGTTAAGTTCTCGGCTAAGGCCGACACAGCCGCCCCATCCTCTACCGGGATGCGGCGCTGCAGCGCCAC
>CAZDMM010000007.1:0-28308 GCA_964505845.1 uncultured Caldilineaceae bacterium | reverse complement strand
GCGGCATAGCCCTGGGTGGCAATCAGCAAAGTGCCCAGGCTCACTTGCAGCATAATCTCCTGCTCCGCCTGTTGTGGAGCGCCGGGCCAGGCTTTGAGCAGACACAGCCCCCGGCGAGCATAATCAATGGCGCTCTCATAAGCCCCGACGTGTTGGGCCACCTCAACCGCCCGCTGGTAGTAAGGAATAGCCAGCTCGACCAGGCCGGCCTGCTCATAGTGGGCGGCTATCTGAGCGCTCACCGCATCCAGGTTAGCGGCGTGGGCAGCCTCAAGCGCCTGGGCAACCTGGTGATGATAGCAGCGCCGCCGGGCCTGGCTTAACCCGGTATAGGCCACCTCGCGGATCTTATTATAGCTAAAATCATAGCCTTGTGCGCCCTGTTCGCGTACCAGGCGGCGCTGCCATAGTTCGTCCAGGCTGCGCACCAAAGTGTCTTCATCGCTGCGGCTGGCCCGGTGCAAAACCTCAAAGGTGAACTCTCGTCCAATGGTGGCGGCCAGGCCGGCCAGTTTGCTGGCTTCAGGAGATAGCTGGGCCAGCCGCGCTTCAATCACAGCCTGGACGGTCGGCGGCAAGGGTAAAGAATGAAGTGCGGGCAGGGATGGTCGGGCTTGGAGCAGGCGATACTGCTCTTCCCCTGGCAAACCGGCGCGGACGATTTCGACAATGTACAGGGGATTGCCCTCAGTTTCTTGATACAAACGCCGGGCCAGGGCCGGGCCGAGCGGCCGGCCGGCCACGTTTTCGGCCAGGGCGGTGGCGTCGGCTTCATCGAGCGGGCGGAGCTCGATCTCGAATAGCTGCTGGCTGCGCCGCCAATCCAACAGAAGCGAGAACAGGGGCCGGTCTGCTCTGACCTCCTCAGTACGTAAGGTGGCGATTATGAGCAGGCGCGTCCGCATCTCGGAGCGCAGCAAATAATGGAGCCAGGCCAGCGTCTCCCGGTCACACCACTGTAGATCATCGAGCATAAGCAGCAGGGGGTGATTGCCCGCCAGAACAGCCCGGGACAGCGCCTCGAACAGGCGCCGCCGCTGCCGGCGCTCGGTGAGCGGCCTGGGCTGAGCCAGCTCAGGATGGGATACCAGGAGTTCTGGCAAGAGCCGGGCTAACTCATTGAGCCATACCTTGTCCAGGGTCGCCAGGTTTTTTGATAGGGGTGGGGAGCGCAGCCAGGTCATCACCGGAGCATAGGCCAGCCCTGCCTCTGAGCTGTAGCAGCGAGCGCTGCCGGTTAAAATGCCCTGGGCCTCAGCCCACCTGAGCAGTTCCTCCGCCAGCCGGGTTTTGCCGATCCCGGCTTCTCCGGCCACTACCACAAAGCGTGCGCTGCCCGGAACCAGGTTGCGCCAGGCTTCAAGCAGCTTATGCCATTCTGACCGGCGGCCTACCAGGGGCGATACGGCAATAGGCCTGGCCGCTGGCGCTGCCCCTGGCTCGCGCATGCTCAGGAGCGCCTCATACATCTGGCGCGTTTCCTGGCTCGGTTCAACCTCCAGTTCTTGCTGCAATACCGTGGCGCACTGGTGATAAACGCGCAGCGCGCCCGCCCGGTCGCCCTTCAAGGCGTACAGCCGCATCAGGCGGCGGTAGGTGGCTTCGTGGGGGGGATCATACCACAGCAGGCGCTGGGCATAGTCAATGGCGGCTTCATAGCAGCGCTGCTCCTCTAACCGCAGGATCAGCCGCTCTAGCATTTTGAGATATACCTGGTGCAGTCGTTCCCGTTCGGGCAGGAGCCACTCCTCATAACAACGGGAGAGCAGGTCGCCGCGATACAGAGCCGCCGCCGCTTGAAACGCGGCCTGGGCTGCGACCAGGTCGCCGGCGGCCTCGGCCTGGTTGGCCCTCGTTACAGCCTGCTCAAACTCACCGGCATCAAGCGTAAAGGGCGCCTCACAGCGCCACTGCAAGGTTTGTGGGTCTACCTCTAAAAATTGGGCGGCATCGGGCAGGGCCTGGCGCAACCAATGCACCAGGTTACGCAAATTGGCGCGGGCTTGAACTTCGGTGGTGTCGGGCCAAAAGAGAAAGGCGAGCTGCTGGCGAGGTAGGGGGGTCTGGCGATGCAGTACCAGATAGGCCAGCAGCGCTTGCAGACGCATGGTGTTGACGCTCGTTACCGGTTCATCACCGTAACTGAGCTGGAAGTCACCCAGGAGCTTGATGTGGAGGGTAGACATTGTCCCCCCTTGACTTTAGATCACTGCCGTCAAAGGGCCACGGCAGAGAACCGCAGTCTGTGCTAACGATTTCAAACCAAATTGGCTGTGGGTTCAGGGAGACAGCGCCGGAGCAGCCTTTTGACCCGTCAAAGGCGGCTTTCCGGCGCAACGAGGTGGGTTGCGCCGCCAGATGAGCTTATAACATTTCTAATATTTAATTATACCACAAAAGTTAAGTTTGAGTGCGATTTAAGGCCAGGTGGAAGAGCGTGTTGGGCAGGCGAGTCGCCTTTTTAAGGGGCAACAACCCTTCTTAGGCTACCATGAGTGAATTTTTTTAAGGTTACGAAACGCCTACAAAATGCTCTGTGAAACGCTCACGAAACGCTCAATGTGATATGCTGAGAATAGCAGTTACTGGCATGCTCCAAAATAGCAGGCCGGTGCGGAGGATTCATGTCAAAGCTGCCGGAAGCAACTGATCGAGGGGATGTCTATCCTCGCTCTCACTTGTTCACCATCAGGCTGTGGTTAGAACAACTGGGTGAGGGGCGCGCTGAGTGGCGCGGTAAAGTCCGGCATGTTTCCAGCGGTACCGTGCGCTACTTTCGGGATTGGCCCACGCTCACAACCATCATCCAGCAGATGCTCCCAAACAAGGATAAAGGCTGATTAGAATTGTTGCAGGGGCAGGTTAAGCAATGGCTGTAATCAGTGGAACAGTGATTGAAGAAACGACGAGTCCAGGCCAGACCTGTCTTGACAACCTGCTGCCGGCGCTGCGCCGGTTGGATGCTTTAATTGAGCGGGCGGTGGCTGCAGCGCAGGCGGCTTATGGCCCGGAGGCTGAAGCAGATCATTACCGGGGGCTTTACATCAGCCGGGGGGAGGTAGCACAGTTGTTGGCCCGTATGCCCGGTGCACCGGCCCTTTGCCTGGGTGGAAATGAACCGGACAAAAACTGGCTTGACCCCAACGATAACTCACGTCTGGCCTGGCTTGCCCGCACCTTTAACCTGTCTGAATTTGACCTGGATGCCATCCTGATTGCACTGGCGCCGGAAATAGATCTGCGCTATGAGCGTCTGTACGCCTATCTACAGGACGATATGACCAAGAAGCGGCCCAGCGTGGACCTGGTCTTGAATCTGTTATCACCTTCGCCGGCCTCCAAACTGGCCGCTCGAAAACATTTTACCCTTTCAGCTCCGTTGATCCGCCATCACCTGCTGCATCTGTTAGACGACCCGGAGTATCGCCAACCGCCCTTATTAAGCAAATACCTCAAAGTAGATGAGCGGATTGTGAATTATTTGTTTAATTGTGACGAAGTTGATGACCGCCTCCGACCCTATGTCCAGCTTATTGCACCCCAATTCCGGCTGCAAGACCTGCTTTTGCCGGCTGAGTTCAAACTCCGTCTCATGTCGTTGGTTCGGCCGCACCAGGGGGGGATACTCCTTTACTTTCAGGGGCCTTATGGGGTGGGCAAGCAATCCACCGCCGAGGCCCTTTGTTACGAACAAGGTATTGCCCTGTTGCTTGTAGATGGAGAGCGGCTGGCCGGTGAAGATAAAAATCTATACGCCAGCGCCGGCCTGATTGTCCGTGAGGCCCTTCTACAGCATGCCGCCCTCTACTGGTCTGGCTTTGATGTTTTATTGTCCGAAGACAGGCGCGAGGGGCGACAGGCGCTGCTGAAAGCGTTGGAGAACCGGCAGAGGTTGACCTTTTTGGCCGGAGATGCCGTGTGGGAACCGATGGATCTGCTGCCCGCCTTGCCTTTTGTGCGCATTGAGTTTCCACGCCCTGCCTATAGTGAGCGGCTGGCCCTGTGGACACGTACCTTGAATAGCAGCCTGCCTTGCAATACCGACCTGGACTTGAGCACACTCGCCTCCAAGTTTCGCTTTAGCGGAGGACAAATCTGTGATGCGGCTGCTACCGCTCATAATCTGGCCCGCTGGCGTGATCCTGGTCAAGGGTGTGTGACCATGGCCGATCTTTACGCTGCCTGCCGCCTGCAATCCAACCGTAAGCTGGCCACATTGGCCTACAAGATTATGCCGCACTATACCTGGAGTGACATTATCCTGCCTGACGATCGGCTGGAGCAACTGCGCGAAATTTGCAACTATGTCAGGTATCACACCCGTGTTTATGATGAGTGGGGTTTTGAGCGTAAGCTGTCGCTGGGCAAAGGTTTGAACGTGCTCTTTGCCGGCCCCTCTGGCACGGGCAAAACCATGGCCGCCGAGATTATGGCCGGAGAATTGGGGTTGGATTTGTACAAGATTGATTTGTCAACTGTAGTCAGCAAATACATCGGTGAGACCGAGAAGAATCTGGCCCGCATTTTTGCCGAAGCCGAAACCAGCAACGCCATCCTTTTCTTTGACGAGGCCGATGCCCTTTTTGGCAAGCGCAGTGAGATACGCGACGCCCATGATCGCTACGCTAACATCGAGATCAGCTACCTGCTGCAAAAGATGGAAGAGTACGAAGGGGTGACCATCCTGGCCACCAACCTGCACAAGAATATGGACGACGCCTTTGTCAGGCGGATGCACTTTACTGTTGATTTTCCTTTCCCCACCGAGGCTGACCGCCGCCGTATCTGGGACAAGATTTGGCCCCCGGAGACGCCCCAAGCTGAAGAACTAAACTCGGCTTTTATGGCCCGCCAGTTTGAACTGACTGGAGGCAACATTCGCAATGTAGCTTTGGCGGCAGCTTTCCTGGCCGCCGATGAGGGTGCAGCCGATCTATGCGACAGCGCAGAGCATGGCCGGGGAGTGACGATGAGGCACCTGATCCATGCCACCCGGCGGGAATATCAGAAGATGGGCAAGGTAGTGGCAGAAGAGGATTTTGGGGAGTACGCCGGTAAGATGTGGCGTAAGGCGTCATGAAGCCCCGGCTTTACCACCGACAATGAAAATCCGACCCCCTCCCTCGAATCGGGGGAGGGGCCAGGGGAGGGGGTATTTTTCAGGGAGGCGTAAGGGCCTGGTATACCGGAAATCACCTAAAGAAGAATGTTTAGGTTTTGAGGAGAAAGGCAATGAACCATGATCCACGACCTGGATAGCACCCTGAAGAAACTGCTTGAGCGAGAGCTACTGCCGAAGCTGGCGGCTCCGGTAGACATCAGTTTTGATCCGCCCGACGACGAATTCCCAGCCCCATCCGTTAAGCTTCCGGCTGTTGATCTGTTTCTCTACGATGTGCGGGAGAATCTGGAGCTGCGCAGCAATGAGTGGTCGGTTCAGCGGCAAAGTAACGGAACTGCTCAAAAAACACCGCCGGCCGTTCGGGTAGATTGTTCTTACCTGATTACCGCCTGGCCCAGTAAAAAGGCGCATGGCTTAACCCAGGATGAACATCGGCTTCTGGGCGAGGTGATGATGGTGCTGCTGCGTTACTCCAAGCTGCCGGCCGAGCTGCTACAGGGCAGCCTAAACCAGCAAAACCTGCCGCTGCCAACCACTGTGCTGCAACCGGGTCATTTGCAGAGTTTAGGGGAGTTCTGGCAGGCGCTGGGCGGCAAACCCAAAGCAGCGCTTAATTACACCATTACGCTTGCGGTGCAGCCGCATGAAGCAGTAGAGATTGGCCCGCCGGTGATTGACAAGAGGATTCCTGGCTAACCAGAGGAGCAAAAATTATGCCCATGCTATCAAAATTGCAATTGACTCGCCATCAAGTAGCAATTGCCGGAGAAGTAACCGATGCCGAGACAGGCAGAGCCGTGGCCCGGGCGCGGGTAGAGATTACGGCCGCGCCGGCCGCTTTTACCGGCAGGCTGGCCATTCAGGCTATGGCCTGCGGCGAGCATTGGGCAGCTATGGATGAGCGGCCCGACCGGAGCCTGACTGCCGCTGATGGTCACTTTCATTTTATTGATTTACCCGATGGTGATTACGTTTTGACTGCATCGCTGCCGGGCGCAGGTACTCGCTACGACAAAAAACAACAGGGGCCGGTTAACGTATCTCGTGATGCGGTTGGGAACATCAAGATGGTCAAAATTGACCTGGCTTTGCCGCCCACTGCACTTGCGGGACAAATTACCGACCAGGCCGCTGGTGTTCCTATCCTCCTGGCCGAGGTGCGGATCAAGGGAAGTGGAGAACGGGGATTTAGCAACAGCCAGGGACAATACCTGATAACCAGCCTTGAGGCTGGAAAATGCACGGTCTTGGTTTCTGCCCGAGGTTATAAAACAGCGGCCCAAATTAAGGAACTTCACCAGGGTAAAACTGAAACACTGGATGTTGCCTTAGAAATTTAAGCAATTAGTAACCATTTAAGAAGGAGGCTAGATTATGCCGCAGTATCTATCACCAGGTGTGTATGTCGAAGAAGTTGACAGCGGATCAGCGCCGATTGTCGGGGTTAGCACCAGTATTGCTGGTTTTGTAGGTCAGGTTAAGGCTAATGAGGGCAAACCCATAGTTATGCCAGAGATACCCGGTCAATTTGAAAAAGATGCCGCCGGGCAGTTGACCCTGGGCCCAGACGGCAAACCAATCCCTAAACATTATGACCTCGTTGCAGAGAAAGTACCCCAGCTTGTTACCAGTTGGACCGCCTTCAAGGCCAAATTTGGTGATTTCCAACCTCATAACAAAATGTTGGCTCATGCTGTCTATGGCTTTTTCAACAACGGAGGCTCACGCTGCTGGGTGTCTCGCCTTGAAGATGTGACGAATGTCGGTGAGGTCACCAAGGCCCTGGAGGGTTTTGAAGCTGTGGACGAAATTACGATGGTAGCAGTCCCCGGCACCCTGGATGGCAATATCCAAGGGGCAGTGATTGACCACTGCGAGAAGACAGGGGATCGGTTTGCCATTCTGGATGGGCAGCGCTCCGCTACCTTTACCCCGGCTGCTATCAAAGGAGGCGTCCGCGACAGCAATTACGCCGGATTGTATTACCCCTGGATTAAAGTTTACGACCCGGTCATCAGGGCAGACGACTACCTGCCGCCCAGTGGACATTTGGCCGGTATTTTTGCCCGCAGTGATAACCGGCGCGGCGTCCACAAAGCGCCGGCCAATGAGGTAATCCGGGGGGCGAGTGATGTGGAATTTCGTTTAAGCAAAGCCGATCACGATGGTTTGAACCCTGAAGGTATTAACGTCATCCGTCAGTTCAATGGCAATACCACTGTATATGGCGCAAGGACACTGGGCGGCGACAAAAATGGCGAGTGGAAATACATCAACGTCCGCCGGCTGTTTCTTTACCTGCGTGAGTCCATTGACGAGGGTACCCAGTGGGTGGTGTTTGAGCCAAATACGCGAGATTTGTGGGCCAAAATTACTCGCAATGTGAGCGCCTTTCTGACCACTGTCTGGCGTTCGGGCGCCCTGTTTGGCAGCACCGCCCAAGAGGCTTTTTACATTAAGTGTGATGATGAAACTAACCCGCCCGAAGTGCGCGATTTGGGCCAGGTGATCACCGAGATTGGCGTAGCCCCGGCCAAACCGGCCGAGTTCGTTATCTTCCGCATCAAGCAGTGGGCCGGCTCCGGTAAATAATTGGCATCGCCATCGGGTTAAACCAATGATTTGTTTAGCAGCACCAGATGCGAGGTAATGTGCCAGAATACAAAACGCCTGGAGTCTCCAAAGGAGAGGATGTGATCACCAAACCAGCGGCCGCCTTCCGCACCGGCGTACCGGTATTCCTGGGACTCATCAAAAAGACAGACCTTGAGGCTTTGAGCGCCCAGTACTCGCTGGTGGGTTTACCAGGCCTCGGTTTATGGCTTGTCCGTTTGGTGAAGCCCGGTCTCAGCCTGCTCCGGGATACGCGCGAGATCGGCCGGGTAGCCGGCGGCGGATCATTTTTTCTCTGGAGGGACTTGCCATCTGGAGAAAAGCCCGGCGAAATCAAGGTAGATACAGGGCCGCAGCCGTTTACCCTGTGGGCCGACTTTGAGAATGTCTTTAAAGGTCAGTTTCCCCCCGGTTACCTGGCCTACGCTGTCCGGGGCTTTTTTGAAAACAAGGGGCCGTTGTGTTATGTGCAAATCGTTTGTTATGAGGATCAGCCCCTAGAGGCGCTGCGAGCCGGCTTAACCGCCTTGCAAGCCTTTGCTGAATTCGATCTCGTCTGTGCACCAGACATCATGTGGCCTCGCGGAGCCGAGCATAAAGCGGACAAGGTTGAAGTACAGCGGATGCAGCTAGCCGTATTAGAGCATTGTGAGAGGCAGGGTGACTGCTTTGCTATCCTGGATGCCTGGCCGGGTCTTGATGACCAAGAAATACCGGAACAGCGCAAGGGTCTGGCTGTTTCAAACGCTGCGCTGGCAAACGGGGCTTTGTACTATCCCTGGGTCCGGGTTGCAGATCAGCCAGGATTACCGGGCCGTTTTGTTCCACCGTGCGGCCATATTGCCGGAGTCTTTGCCCGCAGCGATTTACGCGTCGGCGTCCGCAAAGCGCCAGCTAACGAGGTGCTGGAAGGGGTGCTGGATCTGGAGGTCAACTTGACGGCTAAACAGCAGGAGCCTCTGAACGAGCAGGGTATCAACTGCCTGCGCAGTTTCCCTGGGCGCGGCATTCGCATCTGGGGGGCGCGGACATTGAGCCATGCACTGTTCTGGCGCTACATTAATGTGCGGCGCCTGTATCTAACGGCGGCGCGCTGGATTGAGCGCAACATGGCAGACGTTGTGTTTGAGCCGCAGAGTCCCCAATTGTGGGCGCATATTGTGCGCGATCTAACAGCTTACTTTGAGGATCTGCACCGCCTCGGTGCGCTTGCAGGACGCACACCCGAGGAAAGTTTTTATGTTAAATGTGACGCAGAGCTTAACCCGCCTGAGATACAGGCCGCCGGGATGGTTATCACCGAGATTGGGTTAGCGCCCACAATCCCGGCCGAGTTCATCGTTGTACGTCTGGTTTATGGCCCCGCCGGCCTAACGATGGTTGGACCGGCCCCGGCCAACCATCAATGAAACACCCATTATTGTAGTTAGAAGGAGGCGTCATTATGGCAAAGAGAGACGGTAGCCAGGATCCTTATCGCAGCTATCGCTTTAAGGTGGAATTGGACGGTGTCGAACGGGCTGGATTCCGCGAGTGTTCAGGATTAGATTTCAGCATGGACCCCATCGAATATCGAGAAGGCCCCGAAGCTTTAACCGTGCGCAAACTGCCGGGGTTAATCAAATATTCCAACATCTCCCTCAAATGGGGCATTACCGATGACAAGGAACTGTGGGAATGGCGGCAGCAAGCTATTGACGGCAAAATTGAGCGCAAAAACGGCTCCATTATCCTGCTGGATGACGCCGGTGAGGAGAAGATGCGCTGGAATTTCCGTGAAGGCTGGCCGGCCAAATGGACAGGCCCTAGCTTTAACGCTACGGCTCACGAAGTGGCTATTATGACCTTAGAGATTGCCCACGAAGGGCTGGTGAAGGCCTCATAATGTTACAGACAGAGTTTTCTTTCACCTTGCCACACGGGTATGTAGACCCGGAGGGTAATCTTCATCGTGAGGGCGTTATGCGCATGGCTACGGCCTACGATGAGATTGCCCCGCTCAAAGACCGCCGGGTACAGAGCAACCCCGGCTACCTATTGATTATTTTGCTCTCACGGGTGGTAACGCAACTGGGCGAAGTGGAGCATATCAACCCCAAGGTGATTGAGGGCCTTTTTGCCGGAGACCTGGCCTACCTTCAGGATATGTACCAGCGCATCAACCACAACGGCCATAACCGCTTATTGGTAACTTGCCCGCACTGTGAAGAGGCGTTTGAGGTGGAGCTTGATGGCCAGGGGGGATAACTGGCTACCCCTCGGATAGATTATTCGAGGAGGTAGCCTACATTGCTTATCATTTTCACTGGCCGTATGAGCAGATTATGCTGCTGGATCATTGCGAAAGGCAGCAATGGGTGGCCGAGATTGTCCGGATCAATCAGCAGCTCAATGAAGAAGCCTGATTAAGGAGAGTGAATGAGTCAAGTCAGATCACTCCAAAAAGACCCGTATCTCTCCCTCAGATTCCGAGTGGAGATTAAAGGCATTGAGGCTGGAGCTTTCTCAGAAGTTACCGGTCTGCAGGTAGAAATCGAAACCCAGGATTATCGTGAGGGTGGGGTGAACGATTATATCCATAAACTGGCCGGCCCGGCCCGTTATCCCTCTAACCTGATCCTGAAGCGTGGCATCATGGATGCCGATGTGTTATGGATATGGCAGCAAGAGATCGCCGCAGGCAAAATTACGCGTCGCAATGGGTCAATCATATTGTTAGACAGCACTGGCCAGGATAAGTGGCGCTGGAATGTCAAAGATGCCTATCCGGTCCGGTGGACCGGCCCAGAGTTGCGGGCGGGCCGAGGCGAAGTTGCCATCGAAACCTTGGAATTAGCGCATCGGGGCCTGACAACCCAGCCCGTATAGGGAGATTATGATCAAGAATGGGGCAAATGGTGGACAGTTCAAAGTATCCTGGCGAAAGTAACCGGGGCAATCAAACCGGCAACCATAAATCGGGTGATATTGGCGACCAGGTTGTGCAACGCATCCTGGGCCGTTACGGTGGTTTGCCAGGGATGCTATCTATAAATGCCATGCAGGGGTTGGCCAGACGCAGCCTGTTTGTTAACAACCAGCTACCCCTTTTGAGCTATCTCCAGCGCCGCCAAGCCATGGCCGAAGGCCCGTTACAACCTACCTTATTTAATCTGCCTTATGCCCGGTTGTCTTTCTGGGCCAGCTTGCGATCTTCGTCGCCCCAACCGGCGCCGCCTACCGGATGGAGGCCGCCGGCTCATTTAGGGCCTCCTGGTGCAGCACCGGTCGCTCAACTGCACAGCATGGCCCCGGCTCAAACAGCGCCTGACCCGGTGCGGCCGCCGGTGACGTTTAAAGCGGCTCAACCGGCGCGCCAACTCCAGGCCGGGCCGGGCGCGGCCATCCTGCACCGCTCTCTAAACCACCCGGAGGAAAAGCTGATTCAGCGGCAGGAGACCTCGCCCCAATACCGGAGCGACCCACCGGCGCAAGGTCAGCCTCCCGCCGGGCAGACGCCACCGGGTGGAGCTTTGGGGTTGGCAGGATTTGACGCCTTCCGAGCGGCGGGCAGCGTGGCGCACTCCGCCTCCGAGGCTCTGCCGGCCCCTGCCCCTGGGCCGAATAAGGTAGATACGACTGTTCTGCAACGGCGTTTGAGCCGCCCGCTGGAAAGGGCGACCCAATACCGGAGCGACCCACCGGCGCAGGGTCAACCTTCCGCCGGGCAGACGCCACCGGGTGGAGCTTTGGGGTTGAAAAGCGAAAGTGTTCTGCAATTATCAGAGAGGGTGGCGTACCCAGCAACCATCAGTGCAGCGGAACCTCCCTCTGAAGGGGAGATTGTCAGGCTTGAGAAAGCCATTTTGCAGCGGCGTCTGAGCCGCCCCGCAGAAAAGATGCTTCAGCCCCAAGACACAGAGCCAGGGCCAGCTTCTTCAAATATCAGCCTGGGTTGCCCGAAGTTTGACCAGGGTGGTATAGATTTTTGTGCGCCTGACCCTCTGGCGCTACCAGCCCCCATAACGGCCGCCTCGTTAGCGCGGGCAGCGGTTGGCCGCCAGGTTATGATTGAAAACAGCGAGGATGAAACAGTACGGCGATCTGCCGGGGAGGCGGAGCAGATGCCTGGGGGTTTTGCTACCGCTGAGAGCAAAGCAAGGCCCAGAGCGGTTTTGCCCGGTGGGCCTGACAGAAACGGCAGCTCTTACCGCAAGCTCTATCCAGCGTCGCCGGAATTGCCGCTAGCGAGTGTATCCAGACCGGTGGGGCGGGATAGAGCGGCGCTGCCTCTTATCCCCGCTGCACCACCCCTGGGGCCTACTTTACAACGAGTTGAGGATCCGGTCTCTAACAATGCACAGGCCCCGGATATCTCCGATACCAGGCCCTCACCACCGGCCGCGCCCGGTCTGGAGGAGCTTGATCTGGAACGTCTGGCCGACACTGTGTACACCATCATCGAGCGGCGTCTGATCCTGGAGCGAGAGAGCCGGGGGCTATAAGGTTAACTCTGGCCGGGCAGCGAGAGAAAGTATGAAATTAGAAAAAGCCACTATCAAGCCTGCAAAGGGAGAAGCCATCAAGGTTCTCTTCAATCCAACTCAGTACCAGGTAACGGAAACCAACCAGTTCGCCGAAATAGCTATACCGGGTGTAGAAGCCCCCCCGCTACAATTTGTGCGGGGGGCTGCCCGCACGCTCTCTATGCAGCTTTTTTTTGATACTTATGACCCGGTGCAGGAAGATGTCCCAAAAAGCTCTGATGTACGCAAATATACCGAGCAGATCATCAACTTGTTGCGAGTCGACTCCGAAAGCCACGCCCCGCCAATCTGTAGTTTTAACTGGGCCGATTTCACCTTTGTGGGCGTTTTAGAGAGAGCCGATCAGCGATTTACGCTTTTTCTATCGAATGGAACCCCGGTGCGGGCAACGATTGATATCTCAATGAAAGAGCTGGGGCAGGCCCAAGCCCCTCAAGCCGGGAGACTATTCTCGGCCGATTTTACCAAACGTTACGTGGTGCGGCGGGGCGACACCCTGAGCAGCATAGCGGGTGAAAAATATGGCGATCCCGCCCTGTGGCGGCCGATTGCTGAAGAAAACGGGTTGGACAACCCCCTGGCCCTTAAACCGGGCCAGGTACTGATCATACCTGCCCAAGAAGAGGTTTAGGAGCTATGAGCACTGTTAGGGACTATGCTCCAGATTATAAGCTTGTGATCAACGGAAGTCAGTTACGCCACGGGGCCAATTTAGACATAATATCGGTCAGCGTTACGGACGCCATTAACCAGGCCGATACTTTTACCTTTGCGGTGCGGGAGAGACACCCAGACTCAACCCGGTTGTTTGCCGGCGGAAAGCAGCTTAAGTGGATGGATAGCGGCGCGTTTAACGAGGGCAACGAGATTGAGATCTATATGGGCTACGTGAATGATTTACATCTGATGCTGCGGGGCAAGATCAAGGCTTTTACGTGTGATTTTCCTGAGAGCGGCCAACCGACTTTAACGGTTCAGGGATTTAGCCTATTTCATGATTTCCAGCAGCGACATCGTCGAAAGCCTTATGAGAATGTCAGTGACAGCGATATCGCCACAGAAATTGCTAACAAGATGGGCTTAAAGGCCGAAATTGATGACACAGGGGTTAAGCATCCAATCTATTCTCCAAAAGGGGCAAGTTATACCAACATCCTGCTAGAGAGAGCGAAGCGCATTGGCTATGAGGTGTTTGTCAAGGATCGGACGCTCTATTTTCGCAAGGCCGGTTATCTCAGGAGTCCGGCCCCGGTTTTGACTTTAGAATGGGGCAGAAATCTGCGCAGCTTCAGTCCTCGTCTCTCAACCCAAAACATGGTCGCTAAAGTTACCGCCCGGGCTTCTATCACAACCCAGGGTGGAGGTAAGCAGCCCCTGGTTGGTGAAGCGATGGCCGGTGATGAGCGGGGTAAAATGGGCCAGGAAACCGGCAATCAAGTTACCCAACGCGCTTTTAAAGACAATCAAGACAATTCGATTCTCATTGATGACCATAATATTGAGAGCCAGGAAGAGGCTAAAGCAGTGGCTTTGGCCAAACTAGAGGCGCAGGCCCTTGAGTTTATCAAAGGTACAGGTTCGATCATCGGTGATCCGCGGCTGAGAGCGGGTATCGTGGTCAAACTCGAAGGTTTGGGCAGACTCTTTAGCGGCAACTACTATGTCACCTCCGCCACCCATACTATTGATGGCGGCGGCTATCGAACCAACTTTGAGGTAAAAAGGAATGCTCGATGAGCTTGATTGAACTCCTAAACGCGGATAGTGGGGCGTTGCAACACCAGGACCGAATCTACGGGGTAGTGACCGGGATTGTCCTTGATAACAAAGACCCCGATCATCAAGGGCGGGTCAAGGTCAACTTCCCCTGGCTGGCCGAAAAAGCTGACGCTGTGGCCCTTACTTTGAACAAGGATGAAGACCGCGCTCATAGCTATTGGGCGCGCATGGCTACGCTTATGGCTGGCCAGAACCGTGGCAGTTGGTTTATCCCCGAAGTGAACGATGAAGTATTGGTGGCATTTGAACATGGCGCTCTCGACCGCCCCTTCGTCGTTGGTGTGCTTTGGAACCAGGAGGATAAGCCCCCGGAGCAGATGGATGGCAAGGGAAAAAATGATATCCGGGCTATCCACTCGCGTAGTGGTCATAAAATTGTGCTGAACGATTCGGCCGACAAACCCTCGATTTTGGTGGTGGATAAGACCGGAGAAAACAGCATCCTGATCGACTCGGCCAGCAACGCCATGCACATCAAAGTTAAAGGGGATTTAATAATTGAGGTGGGCGGTAATATCAGCATTACCGCGAAAGGAAAGCTAAACCTTGAAGCCAGCCAGGAGATCGCTGCTCAGACAAAGGCAAATCTCACCATCAAAGCCAACGGCAGTGGCGATCTACAATCAACCGGCCCTTTGAACATCAAATCACAGGCAAAAATGACGATGGATGGCGCCGGGCAAACTGAAATCAAGGCGGCTGCAGTCAGCGTTAATGGCAGCGCTATGACCGAGATCAAGGGTGGGTTGGTCAAAATAAACTAATTTACAATTGAGGGGCAGAAAGGATAAAGGGTGATGAGCAAGCCGGCGGCGCGCATGGGTGATCCAACAGCCCATGGCGGTACCATAGTGCTCGGCTTTCCTACGGTGCTGATTGGGGGCCAACCGGCGGCGCGCATGGGTGATATGCACGTCTGCCCGATGGTAACTGGCATTGTGCCCCACGTAGGCGGCCCCATCACGCTGGGCAGCGTTACGGTGTTGATTGGGGGCCAACCGGCGGCGCGCATGGGTGATATGGCCACCTGTACCGGCCCGCCTGACATCATTCTATCCGGTTGCGCCACAGTGTTAATCGGCGGCTGAGTTACAAACACAAGCTGTTGTGAGGGAATGTCATCATGAGCCAAGAGTTCCTGGGCGCCGGCTGGAAATTTCCCATCCAGCCCGATCAAGATGGAGAAATCGCCCTCTCTCGCTACGAGGAGGATATTCAAGAATCGATTTGGATAATCCTGAGCACTGCACCGGGTGAACGGGTCATGCATCCAGATTTTGGCTGCGGTATCCACGAGTATGTGTTTGCCCAAAATGATATGCGCACCACCGGCCTCGTCCGTTTTCAGGTTGAGCAGGCGTTGACCCGTTGGGAACCGCGCATTGATCTTCTGGAAATCCAGGTCCAAGCTGACCCTAACGACCCAGCCTCATTACTTATTCGGATTGATTATCGGGTACGGACCACTGACAGTCGCTTTAACCTGGTCTACCCGTTCTACCTGCTGCGAAGGGAAATGGCATAATGACTAATGTTCCACGGTTAGACGACCGCGAGGCCGACGACATCTTTGAAACAGTCAGGGACTCGCTAAAGAATCTACCTTTGGACAAACCCTGGCAAGATCGAGAAGGTGGAGCAGGCCAGGCCCTGCTGCATCTCTTCGGCCGCCTGGCCGAATTAGTGATCACCCGCCTCAACCAGACGCCGGAGAAGCATTTTCTGGCTTTCCTGGACGAGGCAGGGGTCAGCCTGCTTCCTCCCCGGCCGGCCAGCGCCGAGATTATCTTTACGGCGGCAGAGGATGGCCCAGACGTCATCACCGTACCGGCCGGTACCCAGGTGGCCACGCTGAAAACCGAAACCCGACCCGAGGTCGTCTTTGAGACCCAACAAGATGTTAATATTACCCCTAACGAGTTGGTCCATTGTTTTGCCTTTGACCCGCGAGATTACGCCGACCGCATGGCTCAAGCTATGGGGCAGCGAGGCGGCGCTTTCCCGGCCTTCAGTGGCCGGCAGGAACGAGAGCGTATCCTTTTCCTGGGTGATCCAGAACTCTTTAGTTTTGCCGACGACGCCAGCCGTCAGGCGGCAAAGATCACTTTGAGCTTTGAATTTGCGGCGCCGGGTGATCCAACCGCCGATGGTTGGATTTTGGAATGGCTCTACTGGAATGGCGTTGAATGGACTCGTCTTGAAGATGCGGGGGGTATGGTGGCCGATGGTACCCATAAATTTAGCCAGAACGGTGAGGTGCAGCTACATAAGCTTCCCAATATGGCTGAAACCGAAGTGGGGGGACGGGTTGGCCAATGGATTGCCTGCCAGCTAACGGGAGGTGTCGCCCGTGACCATCTGCCCATTTTGAAAAGTGTAAAAGGAGGCCGCCAGATTGAGATTACAAGCAGGCAGGTTGCCGCCGTTGGTCAGGCCTATACCTCTATTCAGGCCAATACATCTTTTGTTCCCCTCGACGACCTGACCAAAGAGTTTTTTCCCCTCGGTCAACGCCCGGCCCGGCTGGACGCTTTTTACTTGATGTCTCAAGAGGCATTTGCCAAGCCAGGGGCTTTGATTTCTCTTGAAACCTCCGGTCTGGCGGGCGTTCCGGCAGCAGCAGCCAGCCCTGAGCTGGATAATCTCAAGCTGGAATGGCAGTATTACTCCGAAAAGGGGTGGACCCTCTTGGGAACCAGCACCCGACAGAAAGTAACCGCTGCTCGGCTGGAGTTTGACGACCAGACGTTAGCCTTTACCCAGGGTGATAGCGGCCAGCAGGTAAGGTATATTAGCTTTAAGGCCCCTTCAAGGGGGGGCGCTGATCCTCTCTTCAAGAAGACAATGGTCAATAACCTGGCGGGTTATTGGATTCGGGCCCAGCTAACCGACGGCGGGTACAATGTGCCGTCTTCGGTCAACGTCAAGAATCGTCTCTCTGGCGACTATGAATTTATCGAGTCAAAAACTTACGCGCCTTTTATCAAAAGCATGGCGCTTGCTTACCAGGGCTATAAAACAGCCAGTGAGGCCAAAAGCATAAGCTTATGCTTTAGCAAGGTGGATGGAATGGCGCAAGAGCACTGCTCTGCTTTGGCAGCCAACACCTCGGTGGCCGGCTTTAGCGCCAGGGATGAAGGGCCTGCCCTTTACCTGGGCTTTGCTAAAGTTTTCCCGGCCGGAAAGTGGATTCAACTGCTCCTGGACGCTGAAGAACAAACAGGAACCCAGATGACGCCATTTGGCGTTATCTGGGAATATTGGAACGGCAGCCGGTGGGCCTTCCTCAAGGTTTCCGATGGCAGCCAGGGCCTTACCAGGCGGGGCTACCTGGGATTCTACAGCCCGGATGACCACCAGATGAGCACCGAATTTGGCCGGTTGGCGGCCTGGCTGCGTGTTCGCCCTCTGCCCAGAGCCGACGCCGGACCCGATCAGACGGTGTTCATCAATAATACGGCGGCAGGTGAGACCAGAGCAACTCTGGATGCTTCCAGGTCTGGGCAGAAACTGCACCGGTATTATTGGCGACTGGTCTCACCGGTGGCCGATGCAGGGCCTGACCGGACCTTCCGCTCGACTGTGAAGCTCGACGCCTCTGCTGCTAAAGGTGCGGCCAGATACATCTGGCGCAGGGTAGAGCAATCGGTAGAAACGGAAAAACAGGTGGAACAGGCGGCAGCACTCCCTTACCTGAGAACGATCCGGCCCAACACGGCCTCTGCTTTGAATGCCGTAACCATTCGGGATGAGGTGTTAGGCTCCAGCAACGGCAAAAAAAACCAAACCTTCAATCTTGCGCACCCACCGGTGCATGCCGACCAGGTTCAAATTGCCGTGCGTGAGCCTGATCGCCCGCCCAAAGTCGAGCTGGAGGCGCTTGAAAAAGAGTTGCAACAATTCGACGACAAGGCTCAGGCTTTGCTGTCTCCACCTGAGGAAACTTCGCCATGGGTATGCTGGCGCCAGACGCCTGACTTTTTTGCGTCTACCAGCGCCGATCGTCACTTTATCCTTGATTCGGCCAGTGGCGTGGTGCGCTTTGGAGATGGAAAACGGGGCATGATCCCGCCGGCGGGCCGCGATAATATCAAAGCCGGATTCTATCGCACCCATGCCGGTAACGCCGGCAACATGGGCGCCGGTTTGATTACTGTCCTGCGTAATCCCGGTGACGCGCTGGCCGACATCCGCGTTGTTGAGAATCTCGAGGCGGCCGCTGGCGGTTCCAATCAAGAGGAAATAAGCAGCGTCAAGCTGCGCGGCCCCTGGAGCCTCAAACATCGCCACCAGGCTGTAACCCAGGGAGGGTTCAAATGGCTGGCCAGCGAGACCGGCAGCGAGGTTGCTCGGACCTATTGTTTGCCAGCTTGCAACCCGGCTGGTCTGCCAGAGGCGGGCTGGGTGACGGTGGTCATCATTCCGCGTAGTGAGGCAGCCAAACCTGTTCCTGATCCGGCCCTCCTGCGCCGGGTTAAGAAATACCTGGAAGAACAGGCCCTGGTCAATCTGACTGCCGGCACCAGCCGCATCTATGTCAAGGGGCCGGAATATGTTGAGGCCAGCGTGCTGGCCCGAATCGTTGCCAGGGATCCGGCCACGGCCGACGATGTCAAACTCGCCGTCCTTGACCGTTTAGGTGAATTTTTGCACCCGTTAAAGGGTGGCCCGGAAAGGGACGGTTGGGAATTGGGCCGCGATGTTTATCTCTCAGAAATCTATGATGAAATTGAAACGGCGCCGGGTGTTGACCATGTTGAGCAGCTACAGCTCCAGGGGTCGCTGTGGCAGCAGCAACTATCACTGCTTCAAGCCGGTCAGACGCCCTTTGACATACCAGCGGGCAGCGAGGTCAGCACCCTGGATAAGCGGGTCAAGCTGCTTCTGGCAGAGCCAATGTTCAAGGAAATAGAATTTGCCAGCCTCAGCGTCTACAGCTTCAAAGCAGGTGATGAGGTGGCCGTTGTGGCCGCCGATAATAGGGTTCTGAAAGATAAGTTGGTTATTGCCGGTATCTCTGCAAACTTCATCACTTTTACTGAACCCTTTGAGCCTCCGGCTTACTTCTTTTCCAGGTGCGACGCCCTGCTGTCATCTGACCATCGCCTGCGGCTGCCGCTGGCCTGTCCCGATCCAGCCGATCAGGTCAAAGGAGTTGCCATTCAGAAACTGCAGCCGGGAGACCAGGTGAGCATTATCGCCTACGGCCAGCGTTATCCGGGGTTAGACCAGCTTCGTATCAACCGGGTTGAGTCCTGTGACAGCCGGATTTTTATCCCTGAAGGCCATCTAATTTACTCCGGCAATCACAAAATTGAGATAGTTCTGGAGTGAAGCCATGTCCCTTCCTCTGCCTAATCTGGATGATCGTACCTATGCCGATCTGGTCAAGGAGATGCGGGCGCTGATTCCTCGCTACGCCCCTAACTGGACTAACCATAACGTGTCGGACCCAGGCATTACGCTTCTTGAGCTGTTGGCCTGGCTGACCGAAGCGCTCATTTACCGTCTTAACCGTATTCCTGAGGCCAGCCGGAGCCGCCTGTTGGAGCTGTTAGGGGCTGTATTGCCGGCCCAACCGGCCACGGCAAACCTGAATGTGACCGCTGTTGGGCTGAAGGAAAACCTGCTTCTGCCTGGGGCTACGCCGCTTACGGCCAATCCAGGCTACAAAGATATAACCTTGCCTTTTGAAACTGTGTGTGACTTGCTGCTTACCCCGGATCAGCCCGGCAGTACCGTGCAGGTCCAGCAGACCGAGTTGGTGCCGGAAGAGCAGCTTGGGCGGAGCAATGGTCAGGCTCACCAGGTTTTTTACCTGGCTAAGTCATTCCTGGCCGGAGATTCCAGAGGCTGTCCGATGCTATCCTGGTTGACTGTTGGCGGCCAGCAATGGGCTTACAAACCTGGTTTTCTGGGCCTGAATGTGGCAGACTTTTCCATAGAACCGCGATCAGGCCGTATTTGCTTTGGGGACGACGTCATCGGTCGGGTGCCGCCTGCCGGGGCAGAAATCGTGGTGAGTTATCGCGCCACGCTTGGCCAGCAAGGCAATGTACCTGCTCATACAAACTTTGGCCTTAACACGCACTCGCCCGGTTTCCCTTATCCGGTCAGGCAAGCCCTGGACTCGGGCGTTTCATTCTATTTTGAATGTCAGACGGAGGCCGTTGGTGGAACCGACCCGGCCGGATTGGCTGAAGCCCGCGACCAACTTAACCGAGATTTCAAAACGCGGTGGCGGGTCATCACCCAACAAGATTTTGAGAAAGTTGTTCTGGAACAAGCCCAGTTCAAGCTCGTTCGAGCGAAATGTCTGCCGGAGCGAGATTTGACAGCGCCCGACCCGGATGCCCCCCGTCCCGGTCATGTCAGCCTCATCATCGTTCCGGCAGCCAGTGCAGACAAACCGCAGCCTTCGGTGGAATGTCTTGAACAGGTACGGCAATTCCTGGACGGGCGGCGGCTGATGACCTGCCGGCCCCACGTGGCAGGCCCCGTATACACCGAGGTAAGAATCGAAGCCGAAGTTGTCCACAGGGCTAAAACTGATAAGAAGAAATTGTTGGAGATGATTGAGGCCAATTTGAGAGAATTTTTTAATCACCGCCCAGGGCCAAAAAAGCCAGGCTGGCCCTTTGGGCGAGCGGTTTATGCCTCTGAAGTATATCAGGTTATTGAAGGCACAGATGAGGTAGACCACGTGATCGCTCTCACGCTCTGGAGCCGGAAAGGTATTGAAGACTGGGGGCAGCCAAAAAACGGCCACAAAATTGATATTGCTCCTTACGGCCTGGTTCATTTTGTGTTCCAACCGGGCGATATTGTGCTGCGGCTGCCCGTTAAAGCCTGAGGTGGAAGAAGAAGATGGCCCCAGAAAATAAACCAAGCCGTTATCTTGAATACTTGCCCGCGATATACCAGGAAGACCCTTTCTTGGGCCAGTTTTTACGGCCCTTTGAAGAGGTGTTGACCAATTTCGATAATTTGCTGTCGGTTATTGACCGCTACTTCAATCCCACGCTGACACCCACTCATCAGGAAACTAACCAGGATTTTCTGAGGTGGTTGGCTGGCTGGGTAGCTTTGGAATTGGATGAGAACTGGGACGAAACAAAAAAACGCCGACTCGTTGGGGAGGCGGTAAAACTCTATCGCCATCTGGGTACGGTTGAGGGGCTAAAACGCTACCTGGAGATCTACCAGGAGCGAGTGGTGCCCGACATTCGGGAGGGATGCTGGCCGGGGGGAATGCAGCTTGGCGTCGCCTCTCAGATTGCCGGGCTTACCCCGGATGATGCCTCTTTGAGCCGGATTGAATCGGCAGACCGCCGCGAACCTCCTATCGTCTACGATTATTATATTATTGACACTGTTGCGCCGGCCAACCATCCCCAGGTGGCCCAGGGGCAATTCCTGCGCCTGTACTACCGGGCCGATCAGGTAAAGAGGGTGAGCACAGGCGGCAAAGCAGAAACAGCATTTGTCAGGCTGCAACTCCAGGATAACCGGACCCGGCTTTATCGGCCGGCTTCGGTGATCCGCTGCGACGGACTTATTGATGAGCGTTACAAGCTCACCCTTGAAGGCGAAATGAAATCTGATACCGCTTTTTTTAAGGGTGATACCTACCTGATCAATGAGGTTGAACTGCCGTATCGTTTTACCATCAATATCCGAGTCCCTCTTGAAGATTGGGAATACCTATGCAGCTTCCAGGTTGAGCCGCACGATGATTTGACTCTGAAAGATTTCTGGCAGCAAAAATTAAGAGATTATAGGCTGCCTCTGGCGGGCGATATCTCTCTCTCAATGGACAAACCGGGGCGCCGCTGGTGGAAGATTTACGACCACGGCCAGCAGAACGGGGATAAGGTTCACCAGTACCTTGCTGTAAGAAAAGGGATCAGGTTTGATGTTTATACCTGGGTAGGGCGCCAGGACTGGGAGAAAGCCAGACAGCTCATCAACATACAATCTATCAAAGGCATCATTGACGAGGTTAGGCCGGCCCACACAATGTATTACCTCCAACTCACGCCCAAAATAAGCCAGGATGATTTGCAGCCGATGCAGCTTGGCGTCCATTCGACGGTTGAAGTAGACACGAGTATTGGCTAGTAAATGACGAAAGGCACAACTATGACTGAACAAAACCAACTTAAACGCCTGAACTTCTTTACCGGTTTTTTTACTACAGCCCAAGATTGGGAAGCGGAGCAAACGTATCACCGGCAAAAGCTTGAGTTCCACAATCGTTGGTTCCATACTCCGGGAATTATCCGGGCCATAGCAGAGGAACTGCGGGTAGAAGCGATTGGCGGTCTCAAAATCCAGGTGAGACCAGGGGCGGCCCTGGATGATATTGGACGTGAGATTTATCTGCCACAACCACGGCAACTGGATATTGGACAGGCCCTCAATCTCAGCCAGGGTGACTCGGACAGGCCGGTCTACATTACCATTGAATATTATGAGGAGAAGGCCGAATATGTTGAAAATGTAACCCAACCGCACTATAGCGGTCACACCCGTGTTGTTGAACGTCCGCTCCTGACGGCGACGCTCAACGAACCTGACAATAAAACCCGATTAGAACTGGCTCGCATTCTACTGCAAGCCGGCGCAACTGAGATTGGCAATCCTCAGGATCCTGACCACCCCCAGGTCAACGAGATCAATCGTAACCATCATGCTGCTTGGGCGGGCGCGGTTGGAATAGTTGAGGCGCAACTACCGCCTGAGATGCTGCAGCAACTCATCCAGGCGATGCGGCGAACCCGGCGCGACTTTGCCGCTTTGGACGAGCACTTCCCCGTTCCCTCGGCCGGTGATGTGCGCCACACGGCCTTGACCGGAGAACTCCTGGCGCGCACCGGCGGTCTGCGCCCGGAGCGATGGTTACCCTTGCTGGTTGTCCTGGCGGCAACCGAACAGGATGTGGGCCGAGAGCTTAATAAAAAATATGGCAATGTGGTTAATACCACCGCCGAGTTTCTGGCGTATGAGGCTGCTGTGGAAGATCTCCAGGCCGCTCTGCGGGCAAGGCAGGAGTCTGGCATCCTCACCAAGCAAGACGCCGTGGCCCAAGCGGCCTGGGATCTGGCTGAAATTTTTGTCCGTTCGCCTATCGCAGATGCAGGTCGAGACCAAAATGTGACAACTGCTGAGACAGAGGTAACCGTAACCCTGGATGGGAGCAAATCTCGCGGCCGTGGCGGGCGAGAGATTGTCCGCTACCATTGGCGGATTGAGGGGTAGGCCTTTGCCATCAAAAATAAACAGCGTGGCGATAAAGTTTTTTGATTCGGCGTGAACCGCCAAAAGGAGTATAGAAGATGCCATTTTCAATTGAGGATTTTCCCATTGAAGTCAGCGAGCCAAAAATTGATGTAAATTTGCCGGAGGGCAGGTATATCTTTGAACTGGTGGTTGAAGACAGCGCCGGACTGAAAAGCACCCCCGACCAGGTGGTTATCACGGTTAAGCGCGAGATAATACCTGAACCTAAGATAACCGGCATCACCCTCCGGTTTGGTCTGCCAGGTCAGAAGGTTAAAGCCAAAATTCAAGGTGATAATTTGCTTGATGCGCACGAGGTTTTGTTCTGGCGCAACCTGGCCAAGGGGCCAGATTCACGTTTAGAGGCCACGATTCAAGCGGAGGGTACCGTAAAGGAATTGCCCATTTCTATCTGGATCAAAAATAGCGCCGACTTTGGGGAATACAGCTACACAGTTGCCACTCCCGGCGGCGAAGCCAGGAGCCCGGACGGGCTGGCCTTTAACGTGGTCGGCAAACCTGAAATTGACGATATTGACCCTGTGCGTACCTACTACGACCAGGGTTTTGAGACCATAGCCCTCATTACCGGCCGGCATCTGTGGATTCCAGGTGAATCAGCGGCGAATCACAAGGTCGAATTTATACGGGGCACAGAACCCAATCAGGCCGTAGTGGCTGAGATTATCAACGGTACCCCCGAGCAACTGCAAATCAAAATCACGGTCAAAGAGAACTTTGAGGGGGCCGAGGATCACACCGTTAAAGTCACCACTCCTGCCGGTAAGGGCGAGAGTCCTCCAGACCTGAAGTTTAAGGTGCTGGGGCCATTTTATAAGGCAAAAGACAGCTAGGATACCGGAGGGGATTATGGCTACAACACTAAAAGTAGAACCTTTAGAGATCAAGATGTCAGTTGAACCTGGCAAACTGTATGAGGAAAGCCTGATTGTTGAGAACGTGGGCAGCCAGCGTTATTCCTATTTAGTAGATTGCCGGCAGGAGGACTGCCACGCCTGGGCCAACCCAACCCCCGAACTTGTTGCCATCAACGCTCAGGCATCTTATAAGGTAGTATTAAAGCTGACGCCGCCGCTTAACGCCAAGATAGGCTGGCATAAGTTCTTGATTGTAGTGGCGAATGATGAAAACCCTGACGACAGCGCCGAGGTCAATCTTGCCCTAAAGGTGCCTATCCCGGCTTATTGGTGGGTCATTTTCTGGATTGTTGTATTTGTAGTGCTGCTCGTTGTCTTGTATTGGCAGTCGGGAGCCTATAGCTAAAATTGATGGTATAAGGTAAAGCGAAAAGTTTTTCAGGAGTAGACGTGCTGAAGGCGACCTTCAGAAAGGAGCAGCGATGGCCAAACTGTTAGAGTCAATAGGTAAGTTTCTTCAGACAATTTTTGAACCAAAGAATCTCTGGCTAATCATTTTTGCCATCGCCCTCTTTACCCTGGCCCTGCTATTCATCCAGAATACCCCGCT
The DNA here is from genome assembly GCA_964505845.1 of uncultured Caldilineaceae bacterium. Taxonomy (GTDB): domain Bacteria; phylum Chloroflexota; class Anaerolineae; order 4572-78; family J111; genus DSQQ01. The sequence continues at coordinate 3,498 of CAZDMM010000007.1, read as the reverse complement.
GGCCGATTTTTTCCAGATAAGTTCGTTTGTAAACGATTATGGAAAGTGGATTGGCCCCACAGCACTTGGCTCGATTGCCTTGATTCTCGCCAAGATTGTTATCGCGGTTATCAACCTGATAAACGATCAGTTCTTTGCTTAATTCGGTATAGATTTGTTTCTTATGTCCAAGACCAAAACTTTGGCCGAACCACAAACTAAAGCTGTGTTCAGCCCGGAGCTGACCCAGCAGCCTGCCCCGCCCGAGCGGCAAAGTGAGCCGGTTTTGCATGGATGGTTCCAGCCCCTTGTTGCCACCTCTCCCCCACCGGCCGAGACGCTCCCGGCTGCCCACGCTGCCCGTATGCTGGCTGTCCCCCACATGGGTGGGGCCACTCAGCGCGTCCGGGTGTTGCGCACCCTGCAAAATGTAGTGGGCAACAACCGGGTGGGCGGTATGCTGCAAAGTACAGTGCAGACAAAACTCACGGTCAATGCGCCCGGCGATATCTATGAGCAGGAGGCCGACCGGGTAGCTGAGACGGTGATGAGGATGCCTGAAACGCCCATTCAGCGGCAGGTTGAGCCTGAAGAGGAAGAAACCCTGCAAACTAAGCCCCTCACAGCACAGATTACATCGTTGGTACAACGACAGGTCGAACCGGAGGAGGAAGAAGGGCTGGTACAGGCTCAGCCCGCGCCAGGCGAAACCCCGGAAGTCACCCCAGATATGGAAGACCACATTTCGGCCAGCAGGGGCAGCGGCGAACCCCTGGCCGGGGCGGTGCGCGCCTTTGCCGAACCGCGCTTTGGTGCAGATTTTAGCGGAGTGCGGGTGCATACCGACGCCCGGTCGAGCCAGGTTGCCCGCGGGCTGAACGCCCAGGCTTTTACCACCGGGCAGGATATCTACTTTGGGGCAGGGCAATATCAGCCGGGAACGAAGCAGGGAGACCGGCTGCTGGCGCATGAGTTGACGCACGTGGTGCAGCAGAAGGGGAATCGTACGGTTCGGAATAACCTTTCTCCCAGAATTCCCATCAGCCAACCAAACAATGTTCAGGAGCAAAAGGCCGACAAGGTAGAAATCTCCATGATATCTACAAATAGGCGAGGTCAGGCAGTTGAAATCCACAATGGCGTAATCCAAAGGCAGCCAGGCGGGCAAAGGACTGTACGGGTACCTCTGGATCCAACCAATCCAACTGCCTGGAGTTTTCTGGGCAGCGGCAAAATCCGCCAGTCGTTTCCGGAGGAATTCGAGGCTGCGTTAGGGGCCGCTCCCGCTGCTGGGATGAGGACACAACAAGAAATCACTGCTGCGGGTACCCCCACCACTGGGGAACAACGCGATATCTTCGAGCAACGCCTGCGCCGGTTGGTGCGTATGACTGCCCTGGGCCTGATGGCTTCTCACCGTGCTACAATCGAGGGTAAGCGCGACGAGTTCTTGGGCGGGCTAAATCAGCCGCAAGAATCTGGTCGCCGCGCTCTTGGCGGCAAAGAACAGGAGCCGCGTCCCAAACGAGCCGAGACCCTCCAGGCTATCCGTTCTGCTGCCCAAAAAATCACCTTCCTGAACCGGTTAAAGGATGAATTAGAGGGTTATCGAAATACATTTGCCAGCCTGGAAAGTGGAGTGTTAGTCCAGATGCGTACCGAAAGTCGGGTGGAGGCCTGGCTAGGACGCATGCGCTCCAACACAATACAATATACCAGTCCAGAGATCATTGATTACTTTAATGAGCGAATCAAGACGTTGGGGCAGGTGCGGAATTTGGATTTAATGGGAGCAGCTTTATCGCTTATGGCTCGACACCTGAAAGAATGGCGGCAGCGTCAGCTTGATGGAGTTAACGTCAGTTTGTATTACTTGCACCAAGCCTTTCCATTCTTCACAGAGCTTGACCCTGAGCGGGTGACTAAGAGCGAAGATACCTCTGACAATCGGCTGGAGCAGGATGTGCGGAAGGCTTTCAATGACCTGATCGAGAAGATTGACAACGCAATCATTGAGATTGGATCGGAAGATATCCACCCCTTCGACCTGCCCGAAGCAGTCCGAGTTTCCAAAGGGAGTCTGCCGCCAGAGCTACAGAGGTCTATGGAGCAAGTGTTGCAACACCGCCAGACGATCAAATTCTGGACGACAATGGGACTTACTCTATTACAAGCTTTATTGGTGTTCGTCCCAGTGGTCGGGCCATTCTTGGCCGCCGGATTGGGTGCGGTCAGCCTGGGAAGCGATGTGGAGGATATGCTTGACCGCTACTGTCTTTCCCAGGCCTCCAACCAGCCTGGGGAAGGTATACTTGGGGTAGACGAGCCTGGAAAACTTGAATGGACGATGATGGCCATACAAGCAGCTCTCACCATAGCCGACTTGCGTGCTGGCTGGAAAGCGATGGGTGAATGGCGACCAAGCGTCCATCCAGAAGCCGAGCCTCCTGCCACTCATCCAGAGGGTGAGGCTCACTCTGGAGAAGCCGGGGTAACTGGCGAACGTGGGCGCACTGAGGCCTCTGCCCAAAAACCACATGCTAGCGGTACACACCCTGGTGGCCCTGTACACTCACGTTCAGAAGTAGGTTATCCCGAAGGATTAGTCGAGTTTGGTTTGGACGGGCATGAAGCACGGCGTAGTTTTCGAGCTTCACTTACAGAGGATGTTTCTCGTGAAGCTGGGATCTGGATGGATCCACAGACTAGAGAATATGTGGTCGTCCAGGGAGGACGCGACTTTGTGGAGACTGAATGGATGAACCATCGTGAGATGTTGCGCGGCGGACGCCGCCCTAACTGGCAACTGATAGAGCACTACCACCCCGACGCACGCCTGATCGACCGCCTCCCTTCGCATGATGATTTCAAATCCATGATGCACTGGCAGACCACTGGTGCAGAAAGCCCCCACGAAATCACTTCGGTAATTCGTTACACGGATCCGCAGACCCATATCGAATTCACTTCTCGCTTCGGTTATTCACCAGAACACAGCCAGCCTTATTGGGTAGAGTACCGCGCACCAGACAGCCGATGGATTACCCGCCGGTTTAGTGAACCACCCTGGAACCCTGGCTCAGATTATTCTCGCTTTCTAGAACAGTTCGGGAGTAGCCCGGCGCATAGTACACTGACGGGAATACCCGGTCTCCGTGCCCCCATCTCGTCAAAAGCAAAAGCTGCTGCTGCAGGAGTTAGTGGAGAGGGAAAAGCCCTGACTGGAAAACCCAAGACTAAACCGGCTCCTGAGACTCCTGTTCCACACACTGGTTCTACACTTTCAAGCAAATACTCCAATCTAACAATACGGCAACTTCGTAAACTAGCTGTCACTGATGCAGAGGCTGCCGAGGCATTGAGACTACGATACCGCAATATGCCAGACCGCCAGCTTGCTGATCTTGCCGGTCGTGGTGATGCAATGGCTGAATCGGTTCGATCGCAGCGATTTCCAGCTAATAAGGAATTACTAAAAATCCTCGGCTCGGATTACCGACCGCCGCACGAAGCCACCGC
>CAZDMM010000006.1:25868-31365 GCA_964505845.1 uncultured Caldilineaceae bacterium | reverse complement strand
ATCAATCTGCGAGCGTGTCATTGTTCACAACGATGGGCAAATAGAAATAGGAGCACTAATTGGCGAACAGAGTCAGTTATTCCGAGGAAATCAAAGCTACCCCAGAACAAGTTTGGGCCGTTCTCTCCGATGCCACCCGTCTGCCGGAGTGGGCTTTTACCGAGGGTCGCTTTCCCTACCCGGTAGAGGGCCGTTACGGCAGCGAGCAGCGCGAGGGGCCGGGCACACTCTGGATTGGCGTTTCTGGCGATGGGCAAATTGCGACCCAAAAAGTCACGGTGTGGGAACCGCCCTATCGCCTGGCTTATGAATTGCAGCAAATGGAAAACGCCGCTTTGCAGATGGCCCAAACCAGCACCTTTGAGCTGCAGCCCAGCGACGGCGGCACTCGCATTACCTGGACGGTGGATTGGAAGCTCATCAGCGGCTGGTCGCTCAACGCCATTTTGATTCGGCTGACCGGCAACGGCGTATTTGAGGAGATGATCGCCGGCTCGTTGGAGAATTTGAAGAAGGTGGTGGAAGGCGTAAAGCGGGAAACATGAGGCGGGAGGCGAGGACAAGTGAAGCGTAAAACGTAAAGCGTAATGATTTCTTGCAAAAAACCATTACGTTTTACGCTTTACGTTTTAGATAATTGTTTTAGCTTGATGTGCTGCAATAAATCTTCCACTGTTTCTCGTTCAAACCGCCCCGGTAAGGTGGTTTGAGCGTTGGCTGCGCCGCAGGCCACCCCGTAAGCCAGGGCCTCGGCCACATCTTTTCCCCACAGCCGGGCCACCGCCAGCCCGGCCAGCATCGAATCCCCGCTGCCTACGGTGCTCACCACGTTGACTTGAGGGGCCTGGGCCTGCCAGCAGCCTTCTGAATTAATTGCTAACGCCCCTTCCCCCCCGGCGGTAACTACCACCAGCGCCGCCCCACGTTCAAGCAGATTTTGCCCCGCTGCTATCACTTTTTCTAGCGTAAAATCCTGGCTGGACTCCCCCAAGCCCGCCGCCAATTCTGCGCGATTGATTTTGATGACCAGGCCATCTGGCTCTGCCAGGGCGGCCGCCAGGGCTGCCCCGCTGGTATCCAGGTAAACTGCCCGTTCCGGCCCGGCTATCGAGCGGGCCAGTTCGCTCAGGGCGGCGGGATTCACCCCTGGCGGCAAACTCCCCGAAAAAGCCACCGCCTGCGTTTGCGCGGCCAATGTTTGCACGTGGCCAGCAAAACCGGCCCAGGCGGCCGCAGAAATAGGTTCGCCCGGTTCATTGATGACGGTGCTATCGTGCTTGTCGTGATTGATCAGCAGGCAGGTGCGGGTTTCGCCGGAGGGCAGCCAGTACCACTCGGCGGGCAAGCCTTCGGCGATGGCCAGGTCGGCCATCAAGCGCCCGGCGTGTCCGGCCAGGGGGCCGGTCGCCAGTACCGGGCAGCCCAGGGTTCGGGCGGCGCGGGTCACGTTCAAACCTTTGCCGCCGGCCGCCATGTGAACGGCGCTGGCGCGATGCACTTCACCCACGCTCAGGTGAGCCACGTGCAGGGTGCGGTCAATGGTGGGGTTAGCGGTGATCGTAAGGAGCATCACACTGTTTCCAGGCGGTGTATCTTTTCTACTAAGTTCTGTTGAAGTTCAAACAGTCCCGCCCATTCAAAAAAGTCCATCGCATCGCCTAATTCGCCCCGCTCAAATTTGCGGTAGAACTCAGAGGATGGCATCCCATAGCGAGCCTTAAAATCCTGCAGGTCTGCCTGATACCTTTTCAACAGAGAACGATGCTGTTCCGAAATGACATTGAGCAGCTTGTCCAGAACCAGATTCAAATTGTCTTCATCTGCTACTACTTCTTTAAGCAAATCGAGTTTTGTTTGTACATTAGCCATGCATTATTTCCCTTCTACATACAAGTGGGCCGTTGGTCGAACAAGGATCGGAAGCCGGGCAGCTCAAAGCAGAGGGCGCGGAGTTCGGCGTCGGTGAAACCATTCGTCAGTAGTTCGCGGATGTTGGGCAGGTGGTAGAGGTCGGTCATGATTGAACTTTGGTTTTCAACCATTTGATGAAGGTTTTAAAGTTCATGGGGTCAGTTAAAGTTAAGTTACCCTGAGCATCGTGTTGATGGGGAATTTCTTGGTGCAGGTGGGTTTTCCAGTTTGCGCCGTAGCGCAGTTTGACCACCAGGGTATCAGGGCTGTTGTCAAAGCCGTGGAGAAGTTGATTGCTTTCATTCAACACATAATAAACATTATCGGGATTAAGGTGACAGGCACTTATCTGGCTTAAATCAGACCGTTTTGAGCCAAATATGCCTATTTTTAGCGTTCAGAAGTGCCTGTCACCTGGCTTTCGTCTTATTCCCGATAGAGTCTAATAAGCGTAGCGGAAGCTACCGTCGGCTCGATGAATTTCCGAGACAATAATCCGATAACGTACCCATTGCCCTTCCAAATCAAGAAGAGCCCGGTTCAGGCTCACATCGTAACGGATGATCTGCACCTGGGTCAAAAGCTGTTGAGCCTGCTTGATCAGGGTTTCGAGATGCTTTCCAGGCGGCCAAGCCATTCAGCTACTTCCTCAATATAGTATTCCCAGGCGTTAAAATCTCGTTCCCAAGTGGGAGACTTCTCACGTAGACTCTTGACGAATTCCTCATCAGTGGTAACACGAGCATAGAATATCTCATAAGGCAAACCATATTTGGTCTGAAAAGCGACAATTTCTCGCTGTAATTTTCCAACTCGCTCGCCAATCTGCTCTATAGCGTAACGACGCACGGCTTCCTCCAGGTTTTCTTGAAAGTTGCCTAAAGCTTGGAGCACATCTATATATTTCGACTCGATGGTCAACTCTGTCATGACCGTTTCTCCTTCACCCGCAACCTGAGACTACCTTGACATTGTATAACAAATGTGAGGCTGAGACAAGCATGTTGAGTTGGCGACTCTACATTAACTCATCACCTTTTGCAACGCCGACAAACTCGCTTCTCTAAAAAAACGCCGGTACGCCGCCGTTTCGGCTAGAGCGGACTGGAGCAAATTTTCAATGGTGGCGGCTTCGGGGCGGGGCGAATTTTGCGCCGGGCGCAGCACCACTATATCCTCCTCGTCGGCGTAAATAGACAATTTCCCCTGAGCCGCCAGCCAATCAATGGCCAGCCGCACGGTAGTCTGACGGTGGCCCAGCGCAGCGGCCAGTTCGGCCAGATGAATTTCGCCTTCCTGGTGAGTCAAGGCATATTTGACCAGCCCAACGAGTTGCTTCATCAAAGCGGGCAGGGTGTCAAACGGCGAGGGCTGCCCCACCAGATAAATGCGTCGAGGTTTGACCGTTGCCAGGGCTTGCTGGTAAATATCGTGGCCCGGCGGGGCAGTCCAGACCACCAGCGACTCGGCGGGGGAGAGGCGGTGGCGCGGGAGAGTGGGGAGGTTGGACAGGGGGAGGGCTTCGGACCAGAGTTGGTAAGTGGTAATTAGGGATTGGAGATTGGAGATTGGAGATTGGATCTGACGCCAGTCAATGAATTCTGGGGCGGTGGTGATGGAAGGGGGCGTCCACTCGCGGGCGGCCTGCCACTCAATTTGGATACCACCGCCGTTATAATCATCCCGGCTGAGGCTGAAGGCCAGGTCAAACATACCTTGAGGAGATCGTTGGGCTGCGCCGCCCCACCAGATAACCTTTTGTTGGAAGCCGGCGCTGTCCTGCACCGTCAGGCGCTTGTGCGCGCCGGTTTTGCCAAAGGCGGCTTCCTCTACCACCCTCAAGCCCAGGCAGCCCAAACGCACCGGCGGGTTGCCCGGTCCAAAGGGAGCCAGGCGTTGGATGGAGGCCAACAAATCGCCAGAAATTTGGGGCAGGGTGACGATGGCATCCAAAGTGATGGTTTTTTCTGCATCAGCCTGACAGCCCTCCAACGCCGCCGACAAGCCGCGCCGAAAAGCCATTACATTTTCTGGTGGCAGAGCCAGCCCGGCTGCCTGAGGGTGACCGCCAAAGCTGTGCAGCAAATGGGCCTGGCTTTTGATAGCCGCGTGAATATCGCAGCCGGGCACAGAGCGGGCCGAGCCGGCCGCCAACGGTTCAGCGGGCCGCAGAGCCAGCAGAACCGTTGGCTTGCCAAACTGGTCAATCAGGCGGCTGGCGGCCAAACCCAATACGCCGGGATGCCAATCGCTGCCGGCCAGAACGATAGCGTTGTACTCGGCCAGCGAGGGCGTATCGGCCAGTTGGCCCAGCGCCTGCACCACCACCCGGTCGGTCAGCATTTTGCGCCGGTCGTTGAGCGCCTCCAGTTGCAGGGCAATGATGCGGGCGCGAGAGAGGTTATTGGTTGTTAGTAATTCGACTCCTAAGGCAGCGTCGCCCAGGCGGCCCAGGGCGTTGAGTCGAGGAGCCAGCCAGAAGCCGATATGGTCTTCGGTCAGACGGTCAACAGACAGCCTGGCGTTTTCTTGCAAGACCTGCAAGCCCAAACGCGCTGTTTCTTGCAGCGCCGGCAAGCCTTTTTGCAGCAAATAGCGGGTGTCGCCGCTGAGATAGGCCACGTCGGCCACAATGCCCAGGGCCACCAAATCCAGCAGCGACTCGCTTTCGGCGGGTCGCCCGGCCGCCTGAAATAGCCCTTCGGCCAGTTTGTAGGCCACCCCGACGCCGGGCAGCTCGTGCAGGGGGTGTCCGGCCGGCAGGCGTTTGGGATTGATGGCGGCCAGCGCCGGGGGCAGGGCGTCGGGCAAATCGTGGTGGTCGGTGATGATGACCTCCACCCCGGCGGCCTGGGCGGCCGCAACGGCCTCGTACTCGGCGATGCCGGTATCGCAGGTCAAAATCAGCTCGACTCCCTCAGCGATAATGCGCTGCAAGGCAGGGAGTTTTATTCCGTGCGACTCGGCCAGCCGGTTGGGGATGTAGTAGCGTACCTTAGCCCCCAGGCGGCTCAGGGCCGAAACCAGCAGGGCGGTGGAGCTTTGCCCATCCACGTCAAAATCGCCCCACACCCAGATGCGCTCCTGCCGCTCGATGGCCTGGCCTAGGCGAGCTACGGCGAGGGGCAAATCCGGCAGATCGGTGGGTGGGGCGGGGGTGTAGGCCGCCGGGTCAAGGAAGGGGCGCGCCTGGGCCGGCGTGGTCAGGCCGCGCCGGCCCAGCAGTTGGGCCAAAAACGGGTCGCCGGTAAAGTCAAGCAGTTCGGCGGGGATATGGGGTTGGGGAGAGATCTGCCAGGGGGTCATCATAGCTCAAAGCCGCCTTCCCGGAAGCTCTCAGCTTCCGGGAAGGTAGATGGTCACTCCAGATCACTCAGCCAGTTTTGGCGCACCTGGCGATTGCGTTGGTCGGGCCACTCTTCCCGGCGCTGCTCCTCCATAGCGGCTGCCAGCAGGTTGGCAAAATCCAGCCCCTCCGCGGCGGCCGACTCCATCCCCTGTACTTTGAGTTGTTCCAGGGTTTGGGTTAGCCATTGTTGAACAGCCGGAGGCGGCGCTTGTTCGGGATAGTAGGCCCAATCTTCTC
>CAZDMM010000006.1:21457-25858 GCA_964505845.1 uncultured Caldilineaceae bacterium | reverse complement strand
TCAGGTAAGCTAAAGTTTTTGGCTTGAGTGCTTGGAACAAAGTATTCAATAGATTTTGACTCGTTAAATTGTCCATCTTTGAAAACTATCCGAATGTGAAAAGGTAATTGGTGAGTAGTAATTGGTAATTAATTACCAATCCCCAATTACCAATTACCAAAACTAAAACTGTATCTCGGCAATCTGGTCCCAATCCAGGGACAAAACATCAAACGTTTCTGGCGGCTCATCGGTTAAGGCCGCCAGGGGGCCGCCTTTTTCGCCCCGGTCACAGAAGGAGCGATAGACGCAGTAAGCGCAGGCGCCAGGGTCTTCCACCAGCGGGAAGCGCCCGGTCTGAACGGCCTGCTTGACCTGCTCAATCAGGCTGCTTAAATATGCCTCATCCCGCTGCAAGAGGACCGAACTGTACTCAAATCGTTCCGGCTGATCGGGGGCGGCCGGGTACCAGTACAGCATGTGGATGCGGGCCGGGTCAAGGGGCCGGCCGCTGTTGAGGGCAGCTCCGGCCCTGGCTAACACATAAGGGTAAACGCGCGTCTGCATGCGCCGGGCCAGGTGATCACGGTCAGGCTTGTGGAGCGATGTTTTCCAATCAATGATGACAAAGCCCCCGTCCGGCTGCACGGCCAGCAGGTCAAAGCGGGCCAGCAGCCGGTAGCCGCCCAGGGGGGTGGACAGGAGCAGTTCCGGGTACAGGCTGGCCCCGGCTAACTCGGCCGGACGGTAGCGCAGGTAGCTTTGCCACCAGGCTTGCAAATCGGCCTCCTGGCCGGCCAGACTGGCCGTCAAAACTGCCTCATCCAGCCCAACCAGGTGCTGCTGCACCAGGTGGTGAAAGTCCGCGCCCAGTTGGGCCAGCCGCTCCGTCTCTTGCACCGGCTCCGATTCCACCGCCGGCCAGCTCAGGCGGTACAGGTAGCGCAGCTCAAAGCGGCGTGGGCAAATGTCAAAATCGTTGAGGCTGGATTGGCTGAATTGGAAGGTCGTTGGTAGAACCATCATTAATCTCCGTGTCGCAAAGTAACAAGGTTGCAGGGTAGCAAACCCGACCTGCTACCCTGCAACCTTGCTACCGTTTTCTTCCCACCATGTCTGCAAGGCTACAAAGGGGATGGCGGGCTGGTTATCGAGTTTGCCGGGGTATTGCTGGCCGGTGTTCCAGGTGACAATAAGTTCCTGGCGGGCGCGGGTCAGGCCGACAAAGAAGAGGCGCACCCGCTCTTTGACCAGGTCGAGCCGGGCGGCTTCGGTGGCTGCGCCTTCCACATAATCCTCCTGGTTGATGAGCGCCTCCAATTGGGCCAGCACCTCGGCTTCCAGATTGAGGGAGTCGCGCACAAACCATTTTTCAGAAAAATAGCTGTCCTGGGGCTGGCCGGAAGGGAAGCTGTAGTTGTTCAGCCCCATCAGGTAGACCCGGTCCCACTCCAGGCCTTTGGCCCGGTGCATGGTTGCTACCGTCACCTGGCCTTTGGGCGGTTCAAAGCCGACCTGCTCCTCGTCAAACCCCAAAAAGCGGCGCTGGTTGCGGGCAATCTCGGCCAACTCCTCCACAAATTGGGGCAAGCGATAATCCGGGTGCTCACCGGCGATGCGGCGCAGCACCACCGCAAATTTGTGGGCCAGGGCCAGGTCGGCCGGGTTGTCGAACAAATCCTGGGCTAATAACAAAATCAGTTGGTCAATGGGCAAAATAGCCGCTCCCTGCCAGCGGCGGATCAACTCCCGGAAAGTGATGAGGAGGGTGGAGGGTTGGAAGGTTGCGCTCTGCGTGCCTCCGGCAAGGTTGGAAGGTTGGAGGTTTGAAAGATCGGAGGAGGGGGTTTCATGACTTTCGTCAACTCGCCACTCACCATTCGCCATTCGCCATTCTTCCATTCGCTCCTCCAGCCAATCGTGCCCTGGGCGGGGCCACAGGTAATCTTCCAGGCGGGTACAATCTTGCAGGGCTTTCTCAATGTATTGAAAAATGGGCTGCAAATCCTCCAAATCCCAGTCGTGCCGCTTCCAAACGTGAAAAACGGTGGCCAGTTGGCGCGAGTCTTCCGGTTTAGCCAGGTAGCGCAGCACGTTTCCCAGCACGCCGGCGGTGCTGCGGGTGGCGGCGGTGCTGTTGAGCAGTTCCACGTAGGGCACGTCGGCCCGGCGCAAGGCATTGGCAATATCCACTCCGCGCTTGTTGCGGGCATCGAGAATGGCCACGGTTTTATCGGGGTTCTGTTTGAGCCAGCCTTTGACCGAACGCACGATGGCCTGGATTTCCTGGGCTGGCTTGTATTTTTCCGGGCGAAAGTGAATCTGGTCGGGCCGGTCGGGCGGGTTAGGCTGCGGGTCGCCGGGCGGCGTCTCTTCAATGGGAGGCGGACTCAAAGCATCCTGCACCTGGGGATGAGGATGCTCGGCCATGGTCCACTCGATGAGATGGTTAGCCAGCCGGATGATGCTGGGCGAGGAGCGGCCCGACTCCGGCATGGGCAGGTTGACGACGCCCTCTCGCTGCAAAAATTGGCGCAGGTGTTCCGGGTTAGCGGTGGTAAAGGTCTCATAAATGGCCTGGTTGGGGTCGCCCACCCGCACCCACGTGCCGGCGGGGCCGGCCAGGGCCTCTAAAATTTGCTCCTGCAAGCGGCTGCTGTCCTGGGCCTCGTCTTCCAAAATGTAGGGCCAGCGCTGGCGCAGCCGCTTGAGGAAATCGGGGTCCAGTTCGATGGCCTGGGCAGCCAGCCGAATCAGGTCGTCAAAATCCACGCCGGTGCGGGCCAGGCGATTTTGGTACTCGCGGTAGATGTCCAGGCCCAGGCGAGCCAGCGGCAGCGAGTCGCCCTGCGCCTGCAGCAGTTCTTCTATTTGATAGGGGGCCAGGCGATAATCTTTGGCCCGCTTGATGAAGTCACGGGCAATATCCAACACCAGGCCCGGCCAATGCTCACGCAGCAAGGGCTGCATCTCCAGGTTGGGGGCCAGGTAATCTTCCAGCAGGGCGGCATTGGCTGCCAGCCAGCCTTCGGTCACCTCGCGCAGAATCAATTCGGCGGTGCGCTCGTCCACAATGTCAAAATCCTGGCTCAGACCCACCAGCGAGGGGCGCTGCTGCACAATCTCGTGGGCCAGCGAGTGCAGGGTGCAGACGCGGTAGTTGAAGCCAGGCAGCAGGCCCTTGGCCCGCACAAAGCCGTCCACCCGGCGGCGAAAGTTGTCTACCGCCGCGTTGACCAGGGTCACAATCAGTACCTCCTGCTCATCACCGACGCGCTGCACCAGCTCTGAGGCCAGGTAGGACAAGATATGGGTTTTGCCGCTGCCCGGCACAGCCGATACGCCCACCCGCACCGGCCCGGCGGTGTTAAGGATGGTATCCAGGATTTTTTGTTGGGAGGGACGCGGGCTGAAGATAGTTTCCGTCATAGATAGGCTCTTATATGCCTTATCTCCAATTCGCAAGCCAGAGCTTCTTCATACATGCTTTCCACAAAACCGGGGCCGAGGGTATTATGAACTTCAAACACGGCCTGCATAATTTGGAAAGATAACTCTCGAAAAATTATCTCACCCTCTTTTTTTTCTCATATTCGTGCCATTCGCCCATTCGAGCCATTCGTGATTTATCCTCCTGACTCCCGCTGCATCTGGCGCAACATCTGCTGTAAAGCCATGAGCAACTGGCCGCGCTGCTCATACCCCTGCTCGCCGACTTCGGAGTTGACGATGAAGATGTGTTGGCGGCAGCGACGAGTCAGCCCCAGCACCAGGCGCGCCAGCCGGTCGCGCTGACCGGCCACCTCGTCGGCGTCGGTCCAGGGGCGGCCCGGCTCCCAATCGGCGGCCAGCACGTAGGGATGGGTTAGCGGTTGGGCGATGCGCTCCCACCAGCCGCTGCTGCCGGCGTCGAGCCAGAACTGGTAATCCACCGGGCGGTTGCTGACCAAAAAGGTGGTGGCCGGGGTAATCAACACGGCCCCGGAGCCGTTTTCGGCCCCCGATTCCCAACTGCGCAGGTATTGCGCCGCCATAATGCCCTGCTCGATGGTTTCCAGGTAGGCGCGATTGAGTTCGTGGACGGTGGGGAAAAGGGTGTTATTGGTAATTGGTAATTGGTAATTGGTAATTGGGGATTGGAGATTGGGGACTTGTTCGGCCACGCGACGGAATTGGCGGGCAGAGTCAATGAGATTGGCGACCACCTCGCCGGCTTCGGGCTGGCTGTGAAAACCAAAACCGGGCTGCGACAGAACTTCCCCAAACAGGCGGCTGAAAAAATGATCCAGCGCCGGCGGTTCGGCGGCCTGGCGCACCCCTTCCAGCCAGGAGCGCAGCTTGTCAAAGCGATTGCCGGCCTGGTACGAGATACGCTCGCGCACGTCGCCGGAGATTTCTTCAAAGGGGGTAAGAGGTAATTGG
>CAZDMM010000006.1:0-21357 GCA_964505845.1 uncultured Caldilineaceae bacterium | reverse complement strand
TGGAGATTGGACGCTTCGCGTGGCGGTCTGCGGTCTGCGGTCTGCGGTCGTCGGTCTATACACAACTTGGGTGAGTAGATTCGCCCGGATGAGATCGAGGCCGGCGATGGCCTGGCTGAGGGCCTGAGCCACGTCGAACGGCTCCGGCAGTAGTCCCCATTCCGGGAAAGCCAGCCGGGCCAGGGTGAGGACGGTAATGGCGGCCGGTTCCTGGCTGAGGGGGCGAGAGGGCCGGTGCGAGCGAGCCGGCAGTCCCTGCTGGGCCATGCGCTGGGTAAAAGAAAAGCGCAGGGCGTCGCTGACAAAGGGAGCCAGCACCACAATTTGATCGGGCGCCACGCCTTCTTTGAGCAGACCCTCGATGCGGCCAATGACCCAGTTGATCATCTGGGGATAGAATCGCTCTTGCTGGAAGGTGATGGCGCGGCGCGGGTCGGGGGGAGGAGATTGGACGCTTCGCGTGGAGATTGGAGATTGGTAATTGGTAATTGTGCTTGGTATGCCTCCAGTGGATTGGCGGTCGGCGGTCTCCGGTCGGCGGTCTCCGGTTGCTGGTTGCAGGATGTCCGCCAGCCGCTCCCCCAGGGTTAGCATATCCGGCGAGGCCACTTGTGACTCGGTCATGCGGACGGTTTCGGCGGCTAATTCAGCCAACGATTGGGCGGTGCGCCAGTTGGCCCCCAAAAAGATGCGGTAGCCAGCGTCCTCATCGTTGATGAGCAGGGCCGACTCGGTGTGAGGCAGCCACTCGCGCAGCAGGGCGTGGGCAAAAGGGTTGTCCTCTTCCAGGTTGTCCACGATCAGGTGGCGGTAGCGCCGGGTGAGATATTGGTGGATGCCCTCCACCGGCCAGAGATAACGTCGAAACGTTTCGATGCGCAGCGAGAAGTCGAGCAGGTTGCGGGCCAGGCAAAACTCACGGAACTGGTTGACGCACACCTGGGTGTGCTCCAATGCTACCCGGCTGCTCGGCTCCACCGCCAGCGAGGCCGCCAGGCGCGCCCCCACCTCGGTGTGGGGCAGGCCGATCAGGGCCGCCTTGTTGAGGTTGTCTAAAATCTGGCTCATCAGCCGGGGCAGCGAGATGGTGACGGGCACCACGTTGGGGTCAAAATAGCCCTGTCCCAGGAGCGGCTCGATGGCCTGGCGTAAATAGTATTGGGCCGTTTCGATGGTTAAAAAGACGGGCCGGGCCTGGGGCCGGCCAAAACCGGCCGGGGCGGCAATCAGCGGCCAGAACAGGTCAATGGTCTGTAAAACCAGGCTGCTGGGGGTCATGATGTCAACGGTGGCCGCGCCGGGCAGGCTGGGATCGCGCGTCAATTGGCGGTATGGGCCGGTCAGGGTCAACTGGGGCACGAGTACCAGGATAGTGTGACCGGGCACGTGATCCGCCAGCATGCCGCGCAGACGATTGACTGCATAAGTTGTCTTGCCCGTTCCCGCCGGGCCGCTGAGATAGGTGACAGACAAGGGAACACCTTTAGTATCTTCACTATAATTCGGGTTGGAAGGTTGGAGGACTGGAAGGCTGGATATTTACCTTCAGCCACCCCTCCTCCCTTATCCAAGCTAATGAGAAGACAATACCTTTCTTCAAAGCGAACTGCTGCCTTGCACCCTGAGTAGCCCCGAATTTTATGAGGGGCGTATCGAAGGGTGCAAGTGTAGTGAGCAAATCACATTGCTGAAATTTTAGCACAAATGAGCGAGAATGGGAAGGGCTAATTTGATTTGGAGAGAGGTAGAAATCTGTTTCTGCAGGCTGCGTCTCTACCTTACCCAACTCAGCAGTCGCTCATTGACGCCGCGATATTCCAGGTCAAGTTGAGCCTGCACCTCCGGCCCAAACAGCGGGTGGGGACTGCTCCCATCACTATTCATCACCCAGATTTCCCACTGACCCGTGCGGTCGGTGACAAAGGCAATTTGGGAACCATCCGGCGACCAGGCCGGGGCGGCGCTGTTGTACTGCGGGTCGGCCAGCAGCGGCGGCTGGGTGAGGCGCTGGCGGCTGCCGCTGGCCAGATCATAGGTGTAAACTTCCCAGTGGTCGTGCTGCTTGTAAGTGAGGGCCAGTTTTTGGCCGTCGGGCGAAAAGACCGGGGCGGTATCGCGCACATCGGTGGTGAAGGGTTTTAATGCGCCGCTCAGGAGGTCAAGCTGCATCAGGCCCCGCTCGCCATCGTAGATCAGCCGGGTCGGGGTGTGCGGGTCCCAGGTGGGGTTGAAACTGTACAAATCGGCGGGCAAATCTTCAAAAGCGCCGGCGCTCAACTTGATCCGGCGCAGGCCCCACTGCAAATCCTCGGCCCGAATGAAACAGATTTTGACGCTGCCGTCGGCGTAGTGATGCTGGCTGGTGATTTCGCTGATGTTGGGCAGTTGAAAGCCATCGTCGAGGTCAAATTTGCGGCACTCCGGCTTGGGGTCAACCACGCCGCCGTGCTGAAAAGAGATGATAAGCTCCTGCCCATCCGGCGACCAGGTGGGCGATTTGGGCTGGCGAATGTCGCCCGCCACTACCCGCTCCTGCCCATCTGCCAGGTTGAGGATATAAACTGCCCCAAATTTAGAGCCGTCCCAGCGGCTAAAAGCCACCTGTGCGCCATCGGGTGAGACGACCGGGTCCACCACCCCGCCGGCTAATTTCCGCAAGCCGGCGCCATCCAGATTGATGAGGTACAAATCGCCGCCGCTGCGGGTGGCAAAGACCAGACGACCGCCGACCGCGGCTGGTTGACTGCTGCTGGCTGAAGCTTGACCGGGGACTGAGGACGAGGGACCGGGGATAATTTCCGGTTGAACGTTAGAACGTTCAACGTTTAACGTTTCAACGTCATCCAGCGAGCCGAGAATCTGGACATAGCTTGATTGGGCCGACACCCAGCCGGCGCTGCCGTCGGGCAGGCGGATTTGAAGCCAATTTTTAGCAGCCGTGACGCCGGTGATGGGAAAGCGGTCGCCCTTTTGGGCGGTGCGGCGCACCGGGTAATCAACCCCCGGCCCCTGCCGGATGTTGAGTCCCACCGATAAAACCTCAACCGCAACTGTTGTAGTTGAAGTGGCCGTGCTCGTGAAGGTGGGCGTCGCCACGAGTGGATCAGGCCAGGGGGTAGGGGTCGCCAGCAGGCTGGCCAGGTTTAGCGGGGTGGGGCTGGGGGTGGGGCTGGGCAGCGGCAGGCGGGTCGGCGTGGGGGGCAGCTCCGCCGTTGGCCAGGCCGGCGTCGGCTGCAAGGCCGCAGGGTCCAGCCGCACCATCGCCGGCGTTGGCTCGGCCTGGCCGGCGCTGCAGGCAGTGATTATTACCCACGTAGTAAGAATAATAACGATGCTTACTTTCATTAATAACCTTCCTCTTAAGGGCCTGTTACCGCCGGCTGCTTGAGTTATTATAGCACAGCTTTAACTCAATATACCCGGAATTGGGATTGTCCCAAATCTCCCGGAACTAACTTGACGATTCCGGTCAGAGCACTAATATACAACTTCACACTTTCTTAACTTTTAGCAAAAAATTGAGGGTATCCATAACTTCCGGCATGAAGAACTCACCACTCCCTCGGCTTGACCGGCATTCCGAACTACGCCGGCTGCTCCTGCCTCGCTGCCGGCTCCAACCGGGCCAGCTTTGGGTTGACCCCCTGGGCCGCCATCGCGTTGGCTGTTTGGATGCGGCCAACCGGGCCGAAGTAGAGCGGCTTATGCAGGGCCAGCCGGCTGCACTGGCTATTCACGACCCGCCTTACAACCTGGTGGCTTTTGAGCAGCGCGAGCTAACGGCTTACCTGGAGTGGTGCCGCTGCTGGGTTGACAACACCGCCGCAGTGCTGGCCCCGGACAGCTCTCTGTATGTGTGGCTGGGGGCCGACCAGCGGCATGGCTTTCAACCCCTGCCCGATTTTATGCTGTTGTTACGCCAAACCGAGTTCCAGCCGCGCAGCTTCATCACCATGCGCAACCAGCGTGGTTACGGCACTGCTAAAAACTGGATGGCGGTGCGCCAGGAGTTGCTGTACTATGTCAAAGGCCGGCCGGTTTTTAACGTGGAGGCCGAATACACCGATATCCCCAAGATTCTGCGCGGTTACTATAAACAGGTCAACGGTAAGCTGACCGAAAATTTGGAGCGCGGCCGGTCAGACGCTATCCGGGCCGGCAACGTTTGGGTAGACATCCAGCAGGTTTTTTACCGCATGGCCGAAAATGTTAACGGCTGCTACGCCCAAAAGCCCCTCAAAAGCTGCGAGCGCATCATCCAGGCCAGCTCGCGGCCGGGCGACCTGGTGATAGATTTTTTTGCGCACTCCGGGACCACCCTGCTGGCCGCAGAACGGCTGCAGCGCCGCTGTTACACGATGGATATTGATCCCCTGTATTGTGAGATTACCATTCGCCGCCTGGAGCATTTTCGCCGCACCGGCCAACCCGGCTGGCAAAACGGCAACCCTTTTGAGGCCGAGTTGGCGGAATTAGAAATAAGCCATGACGACCTGTTCTGACTGCGGCTTTGAAAATCCGGGCGGGATGCGCTTTTGCGGCGAGTGCGGCGCAGCCCTGCCGCAGCGTTGCCCTCGGTGCGGCTTTGAAAATCCGCCCCGCTTTAAGTTTTGCGGCCAGTGCGGGGCGTCTTTAAAGGCTGAAGGCGGAAGTCAGAAGGATGAGGAATTTCATCCTTCCGTAGGGCGCCGCCATTTGACCGTGATGTTTTGTGACCTGGTCGGCTCCTCAACCCTGGCCGAACAGCTTGACCCCGAAGAGTGGCGGGAGGTGCTGCGGGCTTACCAGCAGCTTTGCAGCGAGGTGATCCGGAGTTACGAGGGGTATATTGCCCAGCACCTGGGCGATGGGCTGCTGGTCTACTTTGGCTATCCCGTAGCCCACGAAGATGACGCCCGGCGGGCCATCCAGGCCGGGCTGGGTATTGTGGCCGCGCTCAAACAAAATGCTCCAGACCTGCGGCAAACTCTGGGAGTTCAACTGGCCGCGCGGGTGGGGATTCACACCGGGCTGGTGGTAATGGATCAGGTGGGCTACGGAGAACGGCGCGAGCAACTGGCCCTGGGCGAAACGACCAACCTGGCCGCTCGCATCCAGGCCCTCACCGCGCCCAACACGGTGGCCCTCAGCGTCGAGACCTGGCGGTTGGCGGCCCGGTCTTTTGTGTATCGCCGATTGGGAATGCACAACCTTAAAGGTTTTTCCCAGCCCCTAGAAATTTATCGCGCCCTGCGAGAAAAAACTCACCCGTACCACTTTAAGGCTAACCTCTCTACTAAACTGCCGCCCCTGGTAGGCCGCCAGACCGAGTTGAATTTCCTCCTGGCCGGCTGGGAGGGTGTCAGGCAAAACCAGGCCCGGGTGATTCTGCTAGGTGGGGAAGCCGGCATCGGCAAATCGCGCCTGGTGCAGGCGTTTAGAGAGGCCATCGTGGCTCAACCTTACCTATGGCTGGAAGGGCAGGGGTCGCCCTACCACCGGCAGAGCGCCTTTTACGCGCTGCTGGAGTTGCTGCAGCGCCTTTTTCGCTTCAAAGCCAAAGACAGCCAGGCCAAGAAGCTGGCTAAACTGGAACGCGCCCTGCATGCGGCCGCTTTGCCGGCCGAGGCCTTGGCGCTGCTGGCCGATTTGCTCTCGCTGCCGCTGCCAGAATCTACCCCATTGGCCGGGCTGAGTCCGCAGGCCCAAAAGCAAAAAACGTTAGAGGCGCTGCTGGCCGGACTGCTGGCCCTGGCCGCCCGGCAGCCGGTCGTCATTGTGGTGGAGGATCTGCACTGGATTGACCCCTCCACCCTGGAGTTGTTGACCTTTTTGATTGAGCGGCTGGACGCAGCCCGCGTGCTGCTGCTCCTAACCTTTCGGCCCGATTTTACCCCGGCCTGGCCGGCTCAAGCGCACGTTGCAACGCTCCAGTTGGGCCGCCTGGATGTCCCGCACACCCAGGCTATGATCCGGCAGGTTGCCAGGCGCAAGCTGCTGCCACCCGAACTGCTGCAGCAACTGGTCGCCAAAACCGACGGCATCCCCCTGTTTGTAGAAGAGCTGACCAAAATGGTGCTGGAACAGGGGCTGCTCAAGGAACAGGCCGGCCGTTATGAGTTAGCCAACCCGCTTTTCTCGCTGGCTATTCCGGCCACCCTCCAGGACTCGCTGATGGCCCGGCTGGACCGGCTGGCTACGGTGCGGGAGGTGGCTCAATTGGGCGCTACCCTGGGCCGGGAGTTTAGCTACGAGCTGCTGCAGGCCATCGCTCCCCTGGCGGAGAGCGCCTTGCAGCACGATTTGCAGCGGCTGGTTGAGGCAGAGATGTTGCAGCAACAGGGATACCCCCCGGCCGCCACCTATCGCTTTAGGCATGCCTTGATCCAGGAAACCGCTTATAACTCGCTTTTGCGCAGCAAACGGCAGCAGTATCACCAACAGATTGCCCAGGTGTTGGAGCAGCGCTTTCCTGACCTGTGCGCCACCCAGCCCGAACTGCTGGCCCATCACTTTACGGCCGCGGGGCTGCACCGGCAGGCCATCCACTATTGGCAGCAGGCCGGCCAGCGCGCCCTGGCCCGCTCCGCCAATCTGGAAGCCACCGCTCACTACCGGCAGGGGTTGGCCGCCTTAGCCCACCTGCCCCCATCCCCGGAGCAGGCCCGCCAGGAGCTGGCCTTGCAGATTAGCCTGGGTGTGCCTTTATTGATGACCAGAGGTTACGCCTCGCCGGAGGTGGAGCAAACCTACCGGCGCGCCCGCGAGTTATGCCGCAGCCTGGGCGATACGCCCCAGTTATTTTCGGCCCTGTTTGGGCTGTGGGTGTTTCACCTGGTGCGGGCCGAATTGTTCCAGGCACTGGAAATGGCCCGGCAGTTGATGAAGGCAGCCCAACATTCCTCGCAGGACTCGCTGCGCCTGGAGGCTCACCAGGCTTTGGGCGTTACCCACTTTTATCTGGGCCAGTTAGACGCCGCCCAAACCCACCTGGACGAAGTAGTTGCCCGCTATGACCCGCACCAGCATCAACTGCACGCCTCCTTTGGTGGGGCCGACCTGGGCGTAACCTGCCTGTGCCACGCCGGGCTGGCTTTGTGGCTGCGTGGTTATCCAGATCAGGCGGTCCAGCGCAGCGAGCAGGCCATCGCCCTGGCGCGGCAGTTGGGCCAACCCTTTAGCCTGGCTTTTGCCTGCTGCCTGACCGGCTGGCTGCACCAATATCGGGCTGAAAAATCTCTGGTGCAAGAGCGGGCCGCTGCGGCCATAACCCTTTCCGGTGAGCAGGGATTTGCCCTGTCGGCCGCTTTTGGGGCGGTGCTGCATGGTTGGGCCAGGATAGAAACAGACCTGACGCCGCTCCAACAGGGATTAGCCGCTTATCAGGCCACCGGCGCGGAACTGGGCCGGCTGCAATTTTTAACGCTGCTGGCAGCAGGTCAACTCCAGACAAAACACATGGACGCGGCCCTGGCCGTACTCGACGAGGCCCTGGCGGCCATGCCCCGCACCGGCGAGCGCTTTTTTGAAGCGGAGGTGTACCGGCTCAGAGGAGAAGCGTTTCTTTTAAAGAAGGATGAAGGCGGAGAACTGAAGGCGGAAGAATGTTTTCGGCGGGCGCTGGAGGTGGCCCGGCAGCAGGGGGCCAGATCGCTGGAGCTGCGGGCGGCGCTGAGTCTGGCCCGGCTGCGGTGTTCGGCGGAGGTGCATAACCTTCTTAGCGGCGTTTATCAATGGTTTACCGAGGGTTTTAACACGGCCGATTTGCAAGAAGCCAAGACTTTGTTGGCCCAAATAGCCCCGCTCCTTAAATCACCAAGATGTGTAAATGACCATCAGGCTTAACGATTTTTTGCATAAAATCATTCCATTTTACTTTCCGTGAGGATAAAACTATGCGCCGGACTACCCTGGTCTATATGCGGCGGATTGTCGGCCTCTCGCCGGAGGATGTTCGCCATTTGCAAACGCAGTTCACCTCCATCATCTTTGATGAAACCAAAGGTTATGGTTTTGTTAACACCAGGCTGCAAGGCTCGCTGTTATCCACCACTCTGGCCCTGCGCCGGGTTTTCTACCAAACCATTTTTGACCCGGACAGCGGCGCTTTTTCGCGCCAGACGAGCGTTTACTTTGAGCAAATCCCCTTAATCATTGACTCCCGGTTCAAAACTTTGGAAATTTTCTCCAATGCCGACAACGCCCGGCAGGTGATTGTGATCATGGCCGAACTGCTCAACTTTCGGCTGGCTATGCCCAGCCTGGATTTTTCACCGCCGCGCGTGCTGGGTGTGGTGGCAAAAGCGCGGCCAGGGGTGTCGCTGAGAAAATTTGTGGCCCAAAACTTTACGGCCCGGCCCGGCGTGAGCGGGCGCTACTCGCCCGAAGTGACCGACAGTATGAGCGGCATGGCCTTGATTGAGGCCCACCCGGAAGAGATTACCCAGATTGCTTTTGTGGCCGATTTGCGCGTTGAGGCTGAGGTGAAATTAGCCGTGTCGCGCACCGGCGGCCTGGCGATCACCTGTGATGAGGATAATGTGGCCGCCGCCCTCTCTGAGCTAAAAGGGCTGCTGTTGGGTGTTGAGTCATAAGGCAGCAAACCTTCCCGGCTAAATTTTAGCACACTGCTCAAACCTCCCAGATTTGGATTTCTATCTGGGAGGTTTTTATTTGTCTCAGCCGGCCAGACGGCCCGCCGGGAGCATTTTGGGAAACTGTACGGGTTTTGTACGGGTCGAGTCTCTATCAATTGGGGTGATTTTTTGCTATGATGAAGTTGCAGCAAAGCTCAAAAACGCTCATCAGTTTGCACCTGTTCTATGGCTGCCTCCACTTTTTAAGGGTTGGATAGCATCTGTGAATACAACCGGAGATTGGAGATTAAATTCAATCGCTGATTTCCAATCTCTATTTTTAAGGAGGAATCCACATGGATGACATTTTAACCGTTCAAGAGGTAGCCGCGTATCTCAAAGTGAGCCGCAGCACGGTGTGGCGCTGGTGCAGCCAGGGCAAGCTGTTGGCCTTCAAAGCCGGGCACGGCTGGCGAGTGCCGCGCTGGTCGGTTGAGCAGTTGATGGGGCAGGGGCCGCCAGAATTGAAAGGAGGGGCAGCATTGACGGCGGGGAATGGTGAGAAACCCTAGCCCACCTGGGCATACCCGGTCGCCCCCTTCTCAACCGCAGAGGCTGGGCGGCAGCCCAAAATGATAAAACCAGCTTGGGGGGAAGTAATAAGGCTTGAACAGCCCAGCGTGGGGCCGACGCCGATGGGACGATTTGTGACCAAGTTAACCCGAGATTTTGATAATATTTGGTGGCTGGAGCTGAGCGGCGAGAGCGAACCGGCCCATGGCCGGCCTATCTCCTCCGGTGAAGCGGTAGTGGTGTTGAAGATTTTGGAACAGGTGCGCCTGCGCCGCCTGATAATTGATGTGAGCAATATCTCCATGCTCGACTCGCAGGGCTTGCAATTTTTGGCCCTGCTTTACAAGCACCTGGCCCGGCGCAATATCCAAATCACCCTGCGCCGGCCCAGCCAGGCCCTGCGCCAGGCGCTGCACCGCATGCGTTATGACCAGCTTTTTACGTTGGAGTCAGATGATGGGGTGGGGAGGTGAGGGCTATCGCCCCACCGCCCTACTTGGCCAGCGATTCTTCCGGGGTGAGCCAGAGGGTGGGCACATCTTCGGGGTGAAAATCCATCATCGTCCAGCCGGAGCCGACGTTGACCGTGCGAATAGGCACCGCCATATCCACGTGAGAGTAGGCCAGCCAGGCGCCCAAAATAAAAGCCGCATCGGTAAACCCGGGGGGCACGACAATTTTTCGTTCGGCCAGCCCCCCGCTAAAACCGGCGGCTTTAATCATTTTATCAGCTTGAATCACCAGATTGGCTATTTGCGGCATCAAGTTGGGACCGGTTTCCAAATGGCAAGGTACATGTACTTCAACCACATCAGTAATATGGAGCTTGTGCTGGAGCTGCGACTTGGTATAGTGAGATAAAGGGTGGTTTGAAAAATTAACAACTAACGTACTAATGGCACACCTCGCTGGGTTGATAGAGTTGTAGTGTTAAAAAATTTGTTTTGTGACTGCACTCAGCTTGTTGTTAAGGTTCCAGCTAGTTTGCCGGCTTGCCAGCCGCTGTTGAAGTGAAGCCGATTTAGCCTTTTTGTAGCTAAATTAACGTTATTATAAAAGATTCAAACGGCCAATGTCAAGGGTTTGAATGGGACAATCGGCTTATCAAGTTTTAGCCAGGCGATAAGCGCGCTTGTTATTGGCCGGCGGTGGTGGGGCGAGGCGTAGGAGCGGCGGTGGGGGTAGACCTGGGCAAATTGAGAAAGCTGTACTCGGTGATCAACCATTGGCCGGATTTCTGGGTTAAGGTATAGACAAATTTGAAGGCTTCCCGGCGGTCGGTTTTGGTGGGGCCGCCGTAGCTCCAGCGCTCCTGGCTGGTAACGACCAGGCGGTTGCCGGGTAACTGGCTTTCCACCCCAGGTGGTACCAGGTACTCAACCTTTACCTGCAACGGTTTGGCGTACTGGTTGTACAATTGGGTGGCAAAGTTACGGGCAATAGTCAGCGCCCGGCCCTGCCAGACGGTTTCCAGCCGCTGCAGATTTTCGTCGCTGGCCTCGGTGATGGCCGCTTGCAGCAGTTCATTGCCGGTTTGCACCGCCCGCACAGCGGCCTGGCGCACCGAAGGCATCAAGGTGGGCGTTGGGGTGACGGTAAAGGTGGGAGTGGCCGTTGGAGTGGGCGTATTGGTGGCGGTAGAAGTTGGGCTGGGGGTGTTGGTGGCGGTAGCCGTAGCGGTATCGGTGGGTGTAGCCGTGGCGGTGGAAGTGTCGGTGGGGGGGGGGAGTGTGGGTAGGGGTGGGAGAGGGAGGAAAAGGGTACGTTGGGGTGTGGGGCGCGGGGGCTGTGGTTGGGGGGGGGGGGGGGGGGGGGTCGGTGGGGGGGGTAGAGGGAGTCAACGTGTCAGTTGGGGGGGGCGTCGGCGGCGCCGGGGTAGCGGTGGCAGTGGGGGTATCCGTAGGGGGCAAAGTTGGCGTGCCGGTGGGTAAGGGAGTTAAGCTGGCCGTAGCGGTTGAAGTGGCCGCCGGTGAAGGGGTTGAGGTAGCCGTATCGGCAGCGCTCGTCGTGGGCGTAGGGGTAGCGGTGACAGCCGCCGCCAGGCTTTTCGTCACCGGCTCGGTGGGGGTCAGGCTGGCCGTGGCCAGGGCGACTGGCGGCGCAGTTGGAGGGAGCGCCTGAGGCGTGGCAGCGGCAGCCGCCGGTTGCTGGGCGACCGGCACGGGCGGCGTAATTGCGGCCTGGGCCAGCCAATAGAGACCGCCCCATACCACCCCCCACACCAGCAGTCCAACCATAAAAATGCCAAAACGACCCCCGCCGGAGTAGCGGGAGGCGTCCAAAGTAATCGGCCCAAAGGGCTGCCGACCCCGCAGTACGGCCAAAATCAGCAGCGGCCCCAGCAAAATCAAAATGACCGGGGTCAGCAGAATAAATAAAACCAGGCGAACCAGGTCAAAAATAGCGCGCATAGCTAGAGATTTAACCACAGTCAGCCTGTTTGCACAAACAAAGCAACCCCGGCTCGCTATTGATTGAGCCGGTGGATTGTGGTATCATGATTGTGAGGGAAATCACATGTGCTTAAACGGATATGGAGCGACTTATGCTTTTTCGTTGGTTCAAGAAAAAAACGATCAAACCGGCGAATGGGCCATACCGGTACGGCAACAATCGTCTGATCGAGTTGCGGCAGGTGGTGAAAGCTTATGAAACCGCCGCCGGCCCCTTTATCGCCCTGAAAGGTATCAACTTACAAATTGACCCCGGTGAGTTTGTGGCCGTCGTGGGCAAATCGGGCAGCGGTAAGTCAACGCTGATCAACATGATGACCGGCATTGACCGGCCTACCTCCGGCGAGGTGCTCATCGGCGACACCGCCGTTCACACCCTGAATGAAGGCCAAATTGCCGTCTGGCGAGGCCGGACTATTGGCGTTATCTTCCAATTTTTCCAACTCTTGCCCACGTTGACCGCCATTGAAAATGTCATGCTGCCCATGGATTTTTGTAATATGTATGGCATGGGAGAGAGGTATCAGCGGGCCATGCATCTTTTAGACCAGGTGGGGCTGGCCGGACACGCCTACAAGCTGCCTTCGGCCCTGTCTGGCGGCGAGCAGCAGCGGGTTGCCATTGCCCGCGCCCTGGCCAATGACCCGCCCATTTTGGCCGCCGACGAACCCACCGGCAACCTGGACTCCCAAACGGCCGAGGCGGTGATGCAGCTTTTTGACCAGTCGGTGGCCCAGGGCAAGACGATTTTAATGGTGACGCACGACCTGGACCTGGCTAAACGGGCTGGGCACATTCTTACCCTGGCCGACGGTGAGATTGTAGCCGAGCAGAGCCACGCCGACCACTTGCTCACCAACAACAATATCGCTCACCCGCCGGAGGTGGCCTATGCCTGACATGCTGCTCAGGCCCCGCTGGCGCAAAGTGCTGCGCGACCTGTGGTTAACCAAAATGCGCACCATGCTGGTGACGCTTTCTATCGCGGTGGGGGTATTTGCCGTCGGCGCCATTGCCACCTCACAAATCATTCTCTCGCGCGATTTAAGAGCCAACTACCTGGCCACCAACCCGGCCCAGGCTACCATCTTGACCCTGGACTCTTTTGACGATGATTTGGTTGAGGCGGTTGAGAGCATGCGCGAAGTGGCCGAGGCCGAAGCCCGGGGCCGGGTCTCGCTCCGGGTCAAAACCGGGCCTGATGAGTGGACCACCCTGTGGCTGATTGCCGTTCCCGACTTTGACGATATCAAGATTGACCAGTTCTGGCCGGAACAGGGCGTCTGGCCGCCGCCCAAGCACGAAATGCTCATCGAGCGGGCCGCTTTGGGGCTGCTCAAGGCCAGGGTGGGCGATACGGTGCTGGTCAAAACGCCTGAAGGCAAGGAGCAGACCATCCGCATTGCCGGCCTGGTTCACGACCTCAACGCCCAGATGTATGTTTTTGGCGGGGTGGCCTACGGCTTTGCTATTTTTGATACCCTGGAATGGCTGGGACAGGAGCGCAGCTACAACGAGTTAAGAATCGTGGTGGCCCATGCCGGCGGCCTGCCTGACCGGGCCTATGTTCAGCAGGTTACCAGCAAAGTCCGTGACAAAATTGAGGACAGCGGCCGCTCAGTTTTCTATACTTTTATCCCAGAGCCGGGCCAGCCGCCGCTTGATTTTCTGATCCAGGCTATCTCTATTATCCTGGGCGCGTTGGGGGCGCTGTCGCTGCTCTTGAGCGGATTTTTGGTAATCAATACCATCTCGGCTTTGCTGGCCCAACAGACCCGCCAGATTGGCATCATGAAGGCGGTGGGGGCGCGGCGCAGCCAAATCACCGGCGTTTACCTGGTGATGGTGCTCATCTTTGGGCTACTGGCCTTGCTGATTGCCGTACCGCTGGGAGTGATCGGCGCGTTTAGCTTCACCCGCTATATTGCCGGTTTTCTCAACTTCGACATCACCGACTTCAGGCTGCCGCCGGAAGTGCTGGTGATGCAGGTGGTGGTGGGCCTGCTGGTGCCCCTGCTGGTTGCACTCTATCCGGTCATCATGGGCACCCGGATCACGGTGCGCGAAGCGATCAGCACCTATGGTTTGGGCAAAGGGCGTTTTGGGCAAAGCTGGTTTGACCGGCTGCTCGTTTCAGATTTACAATTTCAGATCTCAGATTTACGATTTTACTTTGCAGGTCTGTGGCGCATTTTTGATTTACGGAGGCTATTTTACTCCAAATCAAAAATCCCTAATCTCCACAAGGAGCATCTAATCTCCAATCCCACAGGGACGCTTCGCAGTCTCCAATCTCCAATCTCCAATCGTAAAGGGTTTCTCTCTCGTCCCCTGCTGCTTTCGCTGCGCAACACCTTTCGGCGCAAGGGGCGGCTGGCCTTAACCCTGATCACCTTGATTTTGGGTGGCGCGATCTTCATTGCTGTGTTCAGTGTGCGGGCTTCTTTGCTTGGTACGATGGACAACTGGCTCAATTATTTTCAATTTGATGTGGATGTTCAATTTGACCGCAACTACCGCAGCGAGCGCATCATCCGCGAGACGCTCAAGGTACCGGGCGTAGTTGAAGTAGAGACCTGGGGTTTTTACGATACCCGCCGCCACCGTCCCGACGGCAGCGACAGCGACAGCATCATTCTGTTTGCCCCGCCGGCCGAAACACGGCTGATCAAACCAACCATCATGGCCGGCCGCTGGCTCCGGCCCGATGATCAAAATGCGGTGGTGATCAACAGCATCCTGCTGCGAGATGAACCCGACCTGGGCGTGGGCAGCGAGCTGGTGCTCAAAATCGAAGGGCGGGAAGAAAAATTCCAGGTGGCCGGGGTGGCTACCGGAGGGCATGTCATCCCGCTGATCTTTATGAATTACCCCTGCTTTGCCCGTGTAGCGCACAAGGTCGGTCAGGCTGATTTTGCTGTTTTAACCACCAAGCAGCACGATTTTGACTATCAAAAACAGGTGGCGCGGGCCATGGAAACACATTATGAGCGCATCGGGTTGGGGGTTGAGATTGTAGAAATAATGGCCCAGGAGCGGGCCGAATTGATCGCGATTTTTGAAGTGATTGTGGTGCTGCTCTTGATTATGGCCGTTCTGCTGGCCGTAATTGGTGGGCTGGGCTTGATGGGCACCATGAGCATTAACGTACTGGAACGGACGCGGGAGATTGGGGTCATGCGGGCCATTGGCGCTTCAAACGCCTCGGTGCGGCAAGTTTTTATCGTCGAAGGGGTCATCATTGGCCTCCTGAGTTGGGCGGTGGGGGCCATCCTGGCTTATCCCATCAGTAAACTGCTCAGCGACGCCGTCGGAATTCAATTCTTGAGTGTACCGCTCGACTATACCTTTTCTATAGGGGGGGTGGTGATCTGGCTGGTGGTGGTCATTGTGCTGTCGGCTCTGGCCAGCTTTTTGCCCGCCTGGAACGCCTCCCGCTTGACCGTGCGCGAGGTGCTGGCTTATGAGTAAATTTGTGAAAGATGCTTTGTGTCTTCTGAAGAGGTGATTTTTGTCACTAAATATAGCTGCCTTTATCTGCTATACTGTTTATAAACGGTGAAATTTTTTGCCGCCGGTGACCAAAGACCGGGGACCGGGTATTTAAAAGTCGTCCCAAAATAACTTTTCATTTTGAGTTCCAACCCACAGGCGGGGTTTTGCTCTGGCTCCGAGTTCCCTTAGTTCCACGGGAATTTGGGGGGAGAACTCGTCGGAACTTATTCTTGGACAACTCCTTATCATCGGTCTCCTGTCCCCGGTCTATTTATTAAGGAGTGTTCATGAGCGAAGGGCATGCCACCGATGATGAAAACAACCCCCACCCCAACCCCTCCCCCGCTGCGGGGGAGGGGGTATTTTACGAAGGAGACTTCCCTATGAGCAAGCAATATAAACATATCCTGGTGCCGCTGGATGGCTCGGAATTGGCGGAACTGGCCCTGGCCGACGCTTTTGGCGTGGCTGAAATGAGCCAGTCTGAGATTACGCTGCTGCAAATTGTGCCGCCCATTGATACCGTCGTCGGGGCCGAAACGGGCCACCCTATTTTCATTGACCAGCAGTGGGAAACAAAAAGAGGCATTGCCTTAGAATATTTAAGCACCGTATGCGAGCGCCTGAACTGCCCCGGAGTGCAAATACACACCGTGGTGGAGATGGGGCCGCCGGCCGAGACGATTATTGACTACGCTCACCATCACCCGGTTGATTTGATTGTGATGGCAACCCATGGCCGGTCGGGTTTGCCCCGTTGGGTTTATGGCAGCGTGGCCGATAAGGTGCTGCGCGGGGCGGATGTGCCGGTGCTGCTGGTGCGGGCGCACTCAACGCGGGACCAGGCCAAATAAAACACAGAGAGATTGGAGATTAAAGATTATCTATGTTCAACCTCTAATCTCCAATCTCTATACTTTCTTCCCCCACACCCCCGTCCACTCCGGCAAACGCGCCCAGCCTTGTTGTTGGATCAGTGCGGCCAACTCTGGGCCAAAAAAGAACTCCGTCCGGCTGGCGGCTTCCTCAACGCTGGCAAATTGGTAATCGGTGCGGATGGTTTGTCGCTCAAAGCCCCACTCGCTTTCCAGCCAGGCGTAATACTCGGCCAGGCCGGGCGTGGGTGGGGCAGGGGTCAAGCTGCCGGTGGTCAGCGTTTCGATGATGATGAGCACTCCGCCCGGCCCGGCGGCCCGGTGCATCTCTTGCACAATTTTCCCAATCTGGGTTTGCCACTCATCGCTGTACCAGCCCCGCAAATGCCCAATAGACCAGCCTGCTATGACTACCTCGGCCCAGCCGGAGGGAACAGGCAGAGCGCGCATGTCCCCTTGCAGCACGCCCCACTGCCCCCCTACCTGATGGCGCTGGCGCACATGCTCTTGCAGCATGGCGGCGTGCAAATCAAGCCCCACGATTGGCCCGGCCAAACCGTTCAAAAGCAGCGGCAAGCGTCCCGTGCCCGTCCCCAAATCCAGGATACGCTTACCCTCAAAGAGCGTGACGCGCTGCAGAGCGGCCAACAGATTGCCCTCCACATCTTCTGGGGCAATCATGCGGTGATAGTCGCCGGCGCGGTGGTGATAAATGTGGCGAAAGTGATCCATAACTTCACTGAAAAACTAGAAATTTAAACGCAAAGGCGCTAAACTACCAGGACGCAAAGGAAAATATTAATCTATTACCGGAAAATCGGCGAATTTTAACTCAGGATATTGTCAAAAGACGCCAGGGCGTAAAAACCCCAAGAACCTTGGCGCCTTTGCATCTTGGCGTCTTTGCGTTAAAAATCAACCTTTTTCCAGGAAGTCACCCCTAGTTTAAAAACAATATTAAGTTAGATGTGGTTGGTAGTTCATTCGCCGGGCTGGCGGCACGCCTGAGGAGGTGGCGCGGCCAGTTGGGTAAAACTTAAACTTCCACAGCCTTTAGGAGGGCTAAAGGCCAATGTCCCAGAAGGTTCACTCTATGGGGTGACATTTGTCATCAATAATACCGTTAATTCGGTGATCATTTCAACCTATCTACTCGTATAATAAAGTGTAGAAGGTCACTCTACAGAAAGGAAAAACCGGGAGGGGGGCCGGCCAGCATCGCTACACATGTCCCAGATGGAGGGGTTGATCCAACGCTGGCAGGGAGGCGATGAACGCGCGGCAGAAGCCATTTATAACCACCACCGGGAAGCCACATTCCGGCTGGCCTATGGCTTGCTGGGCAACACCACCGAGGCCGAAGAAGCCGCCCAAGACGCTCTGACTTACGCCCTGACTCACATCAATCACTTTGACCCCGGACGGGCTACCTTTCCCACCTGGCTGCACCTCATCATCGTCAGCCGCTGTCGCGACCGGCAACGACGGCATTGGCTGCCCACCTTCTCGCTGACCCACTGGCTGCAACGAGGCCAGGACGCGCCGGATCCCACGCCCGGCCCCAAACGTCAAGCCATTCAGGGAGAAATCCATAGCGAGGTCTGGCAGGCAGTACAGGGTTTGAGCCAACCGCTGCGGGAGGCCATTTTGCTCCGCTACTGGGCCGATCACACCTATCAAGAAATGGCCGACATCCTGGACTGCCCGCTGCGCACGGCGCAGTCACGGGTGCGGCTGGCCTTTGACCGGCTGCGGGCCAGGCTGGCTCCGGTAGATTTAAGCAATTTTGAAGAAGAGAGGGTGCAATAGCATGACCGCAGACGGACGACCGCAGACCGCCGCCAGAGTTTTGCGGTCTGCCGTCCGCAGTCGGCAGTCATTCATCGAGAGGAAATACTGTGACCAACCATCTCACCACCGACCAACTGAATAGCTACCTCCACCAAACCCTGACCGATGCTGAACGGGAGGAGTTGGATCGTCACTTGGCGGAGTGTGCCGCCTGCCGCGCCCGGCTGGACGGCTATGAGGCGCTCCAACGCCGCCTGCGCTATACCTTGGCCACCGAGTTGCGAGGCGTCCACCCCTCGGCTGAGATGACCTTTGCGGCCATTGCCCCTCGTTTGAAACCTTCCAGGAGGTTAACCATGATCCTCAAACAATCGAATCAATTGATGTACGGGATGGCCACGACGGTCCTGTTAGTAGCAATGGGCATCGGATTGTACTTCTTTGTGAGTCACCTTAGCCGGCCAACCAACATATTCATGTTAGTTCCACCGACTGCGACTCCGACCCCATCCCCAACAGCCACACTCACCTCAATTCCACCGACCGTGACACCGACGGCGCCCCCCCCCCCACTTAGGAATTCGATGGGCGTGTGGGGCAGCTCCGGGAGCGACGTCTTCGCCGTCGGGTGCCAGGGCATAGCACCGAGCGGCAACTGCGCCAAGCCCCCAGGCATGATCCTGCACTACGACGGCCGCGCCTGGTCGCCCATGACCACTCCCGCGACCGATTGGTTGAGCGCTGTCTGGGGCACTTCGGGCAGCGACGTCTTCGCCGCCGGCCATGCTGGCACGCTCCTGCACTATGACGGCAAGGCCTGGTCGTTGATGGACAGCGGCACGGACCAGAGCCTGTATGGCGTGTGGGGCAGCTCGGGCCGGGACGTTTTCGCGGTGGGAGATTATGGCACCATCATGCATTATGACGGCAGCGCCTGGTCGCCGATGAAGAGTGGCATCGACACCACGCTCAATTGGGTCTGGGGCACTTCGGGCAGCGACGTCTTCGCCACCGGGGATATCGGCGCCATCCTGCACTACGACGGCCGCGCCTGGTCGCCGATGAAGAGTGGCACGTACGTCCCTGTCCTGGGCGTGTGGGGCAGCTCGAGCCGCGACGTCTTTGCCGTCGGAGAAGACGGCGCCATCCTGCACTACGACGGCAGCGCCTGGTCGCCTATGGAGAGTGGCACGGCCCGTTACCTCGAGTCCGCGTGGGGCAGCTCGGGTAGCGACGTCTTCGCCGTCGGATCGCGTGGCACGATCCTGCACTACGACGGCAAAGCCTGGTCGCCCATGAGCAGTGGCACAACTCGTGGGTTCGAGTCTGTATGGGGCAGCTCCGGCAGCGACGTCTTCGCCGTCGGAGAAGCAGACACCATCCTGCACTATGACGGCAAAAACTGGTCGGATATGAGTAGTGGTGCATCTGCTGCTGTACCGGTTTCCGCCGTCCCGACAGTTAAGGCAACCCCGACGCCTCAACCTACCAGTCCGGCTTCACCGTCAAAAATTCCGTCATTGCTGAGTAGTGTATGGGGCAGCTCAGGTAGTGATGTTTTTGTAGTTGCCTTTCCCGGCCCGATCCTGCACTACGACGGCAGTGCCTGGTCGCCCATGAATAATGGCACAGTCTATAAGCTCTCTACTGTCTGGGGCAGCTCGGGTAGGGATGTCTTCGCCGTTGGAGCGGGTGGCAGAATCTTGCACTACGACGGTAACACGTGGTCACCTATGAAAAGCGGCATGCCATTTACGGCTTTTTTGGGTGCCTGGGGTAGTTCAGGCAGTGATGTCTTCGCGGCTGGGTCTAATGGCACAATTTTGCACTATGACGGTAACGTGTGGTCGTCTATGGACAGTGGCACAGACGTCGAGTACCTTGTTAGTATGTGGGGTAGTTCGGGCAGTGATGTCTTCGTTGTCGGGTATTATGGCACCATCTTACATTACGACGGCCGTACATGGTCGCCTATGAGCAGCGGCACAACTAAAAACCTGTGGGGTGTGTGGGGCAGTTCCGGCAAGGATGTCTTCGCCATTGGGGAGAATGGCACGATCCTGCACTACGACGGCAAAGCCTGGTCGTCTATGAACAGTGGCACGACCACTAACCTCTCGGCAGGCATTTGGGGCAGCTCGGGTAGCGACGTTTTCGCTATGGGGGATGCAGGCACGATCCTGCACTACGATGGCAGCGTCTGGTCGTCTATGACCAGTGGCACACACTTTAGCCTCGAGTCCGTATGGGGCGGCTCAGGCAGCGATGTTTTTAGTGTCGGGCATGGAAGCACCATCCTGCACTATGACGGCAAAACTTGGTCGCCCATGCAGGGCAGTGCTAAGGAGTGATTGAATACAAATTTTCCTCTTGTA
Organism: uncultured Caldilineaceae bacterium; assembly: GCA_964505845.1. Lineage (GTDB taxonomy): Bacteria > Chloroflexota > Anaerolineae > 4572-78 > J111 > DSQQ01. Next base: position 1,240 of record CAZDMM010000006.1, on the reverse strand, counting down.
AATAAGCCGATTTCTACTATAATCTTTGGCATAAGCGATTATATGCGTGGGATGATAATGGTTGATGTGGAGGTTGAATTGTGGAGGAGGCTATGAGCCAACTGACCGTAGAATATGACCAGGATTTTTATGCCTGGAGTTTACGTAATGCGGCGTTGATGCGGCAAGGCCGATTATCAGAGATTGATACGGAACATCTGATTGAGGAATTGGAAAGCATGGCTAAACGCGAGAAACGAGAGTTGATAAATCGGCTGGCGATTTTGTTGGCCCACTTGCTAAAATGGCAGTTTCAACCCGCTCGACGTAGCCGCAGTTGGCAAAACACCATAGATAATCAGCGCGAAGACATCCTTGAGTTGTTGGCTGAAAGTCCAAGCCTACGCCGTGAAATCAACGAAAGGTTGGCCCAGGCTTATAAAAAGGCCCTGCGTCTGGCTGAAGAGGAGACAGGCTTAGAAAAAAGTTACTTTCCCGCCGTTTGCCCCTATACGCTTGACCAGGCCCTGGATGAAACTTTTTATCCGGGAACGTGATAATCGGTCGTTTCCAGGATAATCAGAACTCCTCACCGCGCCGCACCACCCCTTCACGCCAGGCAAAAACGGCGGCCTGAGTCCGGTCGGCCAGGTGCAGCTTGCCCAGAATGTTGCTGACGTGGCTTTTGACCGTTTTCTCGCTGATGACCAGCCGTTCGGCAATTTCGGCGTTGTTCAAGCCATCGGCGATGAGGCGCAGCACGTCCAGCTCCCGGTCGCTCAACTCATTGAAGGGGTTGGGCGTATCCTGACGGTGGCCGTGCAGCTCTTGCACCACCCGAGCCGCCACCCGCGAGTGCAGCACCGCCTCGCCTCGGGCTGCTTTGCGCACCGCGTCGGCCAGTTCCGCCGGGCCGGTATCTTTGAGCAGGTAAGAGAGTGCGCCGGCCCGAATGGCCGGGAAGATATGCTCATCCTGGTGGTGGGAGGTTAACACGATAACCTGGGTGCGCGGGCTTACTTGTTTGACCTGTTGGGTGGCGGACACGCCGTCCAGCCCCGGCATCAATAAATCCATCAGCACCACATCGGGAGCGTATTCGGCGGCCAGCCGGACGCCTTGCACACCGGATTCAGCCTCACCCACCACCAGAATGTCCGCCTGGGTTTCTAAAAAAGCCCGCACCCCCTGGCGCCCCAGTTGGTGTTCGTCTACAATAAGTACGGTGATGGTCTCAGTCATAAAAATTTTCCTGCAACGC
>CAZDMM010000005.1:30590-32356 GCA_964505845.1 uncultured Caldilineaceae bacterium | reverse complement strand
ATTGGGCTGGTGGATCGCATCTTCACCCGCATCGGGGCGCAGGATGAGATTCACGCCGGGCAGAGCACCTTTATGGTAGAGATGGTCGAAACGGCGGCGATTCTATCGCAGAGCAGCCCGCGCAGCCTGCTAGTTTTGGACGAGGTGGGCCGGGGCACCAGCACCTACGACGGCCTGGCGATTGCGCGGGCGGTGGTGGAGTACATCCACAACAACCCCAAAATCCGGGCCAAAACCCTTTTTGCCACCCACTACCACGAACTGACCGAGCTGGCCCGCGCCCTGCCCCACGTCGCCAACTACAACGTGGCCGTCGCTGAGGAGGGCAGCAAGGTTATTTTTCTGCACAAGATTGTGCCGGGCGGGGCGGACCGCTCCTATGGCATCCACGTGGCCCAAATTGCCGGGATTCCCAAAGTGGTCATCAGCCGGGCCAATGAGATTTTGGAAGAGTTGGAAGGCAACGCCGATTTTAAGGAGAAAAAAGCCCGCACCCGCGAGGCCATGGCCGGGGTGCAGCTATCTTTTTTGGGGCCGGAGACGCACCCGCTGATCGAGGAAATCAAGGCCCTGGAGGTAGACTCGCTCTCGCCACTGGAGGCGCTGAACAAGCTGTACGAGTTGAAACAGAAGGCGGCCGCCGGCGGCTGACCCCCGCAACATGTCGCTCTGAGAGCCTTCCCGAAAGCTACAACCCCGCCAATTTTGCGATAAAGCGTATTGGGAGCTTCCGGGAAGGGTTGCCGGGTGCTGAAGCTGGGCTGTGCAACCGGTTGGGGTATCAACGGTGAGGCCGGATATTTATTGGCCAGGCCGGCAATTTTGGGCCAAACCCGGTGAGGCCGGCCTGTTTGGACCAATCTTCCAGGTCGCCCGGCAGGTCTAAATCCAAAGCCAGCGTGGCCGAATCATAGATGAGGGGAACCACCCCCCTGGCCTGGCCGGCCTGCTGGTGCCTGGCAAAACTGCCCGGCCCAAAGGCAAAGGGGATGAGATTGGGCGGGTTCAGCAGCAGGGCGTTGGTTCCATCCCGGCGCTGGCAGGGGGCAATGACCAGGGCCGGGCCGGGCCGTCCCAGGGCCATCATCGCCTGCACATCGGCCAGTTGCAGCAGCGGCAAATCGCCGGGCAGCACCAACATGCTTTGCTCCCCCTGGGCCAGCACCCACTCCGAGGCTTGCTGCACCGCCTCGTTCAAACCCTCCCCCATTTCCACCAAGGCCCAAGCTCCGGCCTCTTTAGCCACCCGCCTGACGCCGGCATCCCGCGAAATCACCACCACCTCACCCACCTGTCCGGCCAGGTGAATGGTCCGCTGCAGCAGGCGGCGGCTCAGGTTGGCTCGCTCGTCCAGAGATAGCACGGCGGCCAGACGTGTTTTGGCTTGCTGAAAGGGTTTAACTGGAATAACGGTAAACATACTCACTTCTGCTCAAAAATTTCTTTGACCGGCTGGCCCTCCCATTCCGGCGGAATCGGCAGGCCCAAAGCATACAGAGCGGTGGCGGCCGTGTCGTAGGTGACAATCTGGCCCGCGAGCGTTACCCCGGCGGGGACGCCAGGCCCCAGCGCCAGCCAGGGAATGGTCATATCCTCCGGCGAGTCGCTGCCATGCCTAAAGCCGCTGCCGCCGTGGTCGGCAGTGATAATCAGCAGAGTATCGGCCAGGTAGCCCTGTTCGTCCAGGGCGGCCACCAGCTCGCCCAGCAAACTGTCGGTTAAACTTACCGCCAAAAGCTGGGCAGGCGACATCCAGCCGGCCGAGT
>CAZDMM010000005.1:29595-30580 GCA_964505845.1 uncultured Caldilineaceae bacterium | reverse complement strand
GTGACCGGCGGAATCCACGTCAGGCAGATGGATAAAAAGCAGGTCAGGCATGCGCTCCTGGATGAGGCCGACCGCCCGCTTCACCACCTGGCGGTCGGTAAAACCGGCGTAAATAAAATTATCTACCGAGTCTGGCAAAACCAGGTGTTCCAACTTCGGTTTGCCGACCACCATCGCGGTGCTCAAGCCGGCCTGGTGGGCCACGCTAAACAGGGTGGGGCCTTTGATTTTGCCCAAATCCGGCTCGTTAGAATTCCAATAGATGCCATGTTTGGCCGGACTCATGCCGCTCAACATCGAAGCGTGGTTTACCAAGGTTACGCTGGGCAAAACCGCCTGGGCCGCCGGCTGGTAGACTCCCCGCGCCCGCAGTGCGTCCAGAGTGGGGGTGTCGGTTTGCTCCAGGGCGTCGGGGCGCAGGCCGTCAATGCTAATGATGACCACGTGCTTGATGCCGCACCGACAGCCGCTTACAGCCGGTGGGGTCTCGGTGGGGGTAGGCGACGGCGGTGGGGTTGGTGAGGGGCTGGGCCGGGCGGCCAGGGTGGCCGTCATCGCCGGGGTAGGGGTGGGGGCGGGCTGGGTGGTCGGAGAGGCAGCCGCCGGGATGGCTGCGGTCGGGGTGGCCGGCGGAGTCGCAATGGGGATACTTGTGGGCGTGGGCAGGGCCGGTGAGCAGGCCGCAAGCAGCCAGCTTACCAACAGCGCCAGGATCAAAGAGCCGTTCAACGGTTTCACACTCATCATTGGGAGCTGCAAAAACTGCCTCAAGGATAGATAGGCCAGCCTGTCAACGACTGAATAACGACGGGTTGCTGAGACTAACGTAAGTCTACCCAAACTGGACAAGTAAGCAACTTACTTTTGGGGATAAAATAAAATGGGTGTGCTTCGTTTCGGTTTAAGGTCGCGGCGGTTTAGGGACACCGCTTCTACCCATTTGCCCCCCAAATAAAAAGGTGAGGCATCGCCAACCGGCAACACC
>CAZDMM010000005.1:23094-29585 GCA_964505845.1 uncultured Caldilineaceae bacterium | reverse complement strand
ACCCGCACTGAAAACCCTCACCCTGCGAAAGAAAATTTATTTTATGCCGTCGGCAGGCATAAATTGCAGTTCTACCTGCCCACAGCGAATAATATCCCCATTTTTTAACTTTTTTAGATGATTGGGTTCCACTTTAACCCCATTTAAAAACGTGCCATTGGTGCTGCCCAGGTCTTCTACCCACCATTCATCCCCCTGGCGCACCAAACGCCCGTGCCGCCGAGAAACCCCGGCCTGACTGCCGCCATAAGGCCCCAAATCAATATCGGGCGCTACTTCTTTATGGGCGCGGCCAATGATAAGTTCAGAACGCCCGGCAGCCGCCGGCGCTATTTCCTGGCCGCTGGCGGTAATTTTAAGCCGGACCGTTGCATCCAGGGTGTGTTGTAATTCTTCGGTATCTATAACCGAGGTTTTCTCTTCTACTATTATTTTTTTCAGGCGGCTTTTGGGCTTCTCTTGCAAGGTAATGCGTGAACCGCTCAATTCATAGCGCACCTCGCGCAGGGCCTCGGTGAAATCATTCATGCTTTGATACCGGTCGGCCGGTTCCTGAGCCAGCGCCTTGTCAATCACCGGCACAAACTCCGGCGGGGCGTCGGGGTTGGCGGTTAAGAGCGGAATGGGTGGGTCGGTGAGCCGGGCCATCAAAAAATCAAAGGTGGTTTGCCCCTGAAAAGGCAGCTTGGTTGTTAACAATTCATACAATACGATGCCCAGGGAATAGATATCGGCCCGCGCATCAATGACGGTGCTCTCTTGAATCTGCTCCGGCGCGGCATAGGCCATAGTGCCCAACACCTGGCCTGGCATGGTCAAATTAGGGGCGGAAGAATTTTTCATTTTGGCCAGGCCAAAATCGGCCAGCAGCGGCCAATCGTCCTGGGTCATCAAAATATTGGCCGGCTTGATGTCTCGATGAATAACGCCCTGGCTGTGGGCAAAGGCCAGCGCCTGGGAAACGGGGATGATCATATTTAACGCGCGTGACCACTCAAACGGCTGCCCTGGGATAATGCGGTCCTTCAGCGAGCCGCCGGCGACATGCTCCATCACAATATAAGCCCAACCCTCGGCTTCTTCTTCGCCGTAGTCATAGATGGTTAAGATGTTACGATGGCGCAGAGCGGCAATGGCTTGAGCCTCTTGCCGGAAGCGAGCCAGGAGAATCTTTTCTGACCCGCCCATGCTGACAATCGGCATTACTTTGACCGCTACCAACCGCGACAGCTTTTTATCAAAGCCTTTGTAAATGCTGGCCATGCCGCCGGCGCCGATGAGTTCTTGCAACTCGTACCCGCCCAAGGTGCGGCCAGTAAGGTTTTCCATAAGGTTATTCCTGATCAAAACATCACTGCTATAAGGTATTATAACATGCCCCCATTTCAGAACAAGAGGAAATCGGTACTTATCCCGCTTAAAGATGTTAAGTTTTTTGAGAGGGATTTTAACGACGCCGGGGCACGGGCCAGGTTTTGAAGAAGAACCACTCGCCATAGGCCACATCGGCCCGGCCGGGCGGCACGCCTAAAACGGTAATATCGGTGCGAGAGAGGGCATAGAGGCAGCCGCCCGTCGGGTCTTCGCGGGCTTTGATGACCCGCCGGGCCAGGTCTAAAAATTCTTTGCGGGGCGATAAATCGGGCCGGTAGCCCCAAAAGCCGCTGTCGGCGACCTCGGCGTAAGTATCGCCGTAGCTGGGGTGCAGCAGCCGATTTTTTGCCACCCAGCCTACCCGGTAAGCGGCCTCCAGGTCGCCGGGCGACTCGCCCTGCATAATCCGGGCTAAATCGAGCACGGTCAACTTGGGGATAACACAGGGCAGCGGTATTTCTGACAGCGAGGTGGGCCGGGGGGTGTACATGCGGGTTGGTGGGACGCCGTTATACACCGGTGTGCCGGTAGCGGTGGGAATCACCTGGCGGGTGGGGCTGGGCGTCCAGGTGGGCGGCAACACAAAGCCCCGTGTGGCGGCGATTTCAAGCACTACCTGGGGTAAAGCAATGGGGACCGGCCGCCCGGAGAGGAGCGGCAAAAAGACAAAAGCCATCAACCACAAGAAAACTAAAAAACCAAAAACGCCCGTCAAGAGCAGCAGTTGCTCGGCGCTTAATTTTCTACGCGGTTGTGAAGGACTCATTCAAGCGATCACACCTAACTGAAGGCCGTGTAGTTTGGCCGGGTCAAACCAGGTGCAGGGCCGCTTAAACCAGGCTGCCCCCGGCGTCAAACCAAAATGCCGGCAGGCGGCCTCAAAGTTAGCGGCTTGCAGCAGATAAGCGCAGGGCGACTCCCCCAAGCGGGCTAACCGCCGGGCCAACCAATCATCGGCGGCCAGGGGGGCGGCCAGCGCCAGCGGAGTCCCGCCAAAATAAGCCAGGGTGGCCTTAAAGGCCGGGTCGGTTTTGAGAATAGGCTCCGGCCAACCATAGGCCCGCTGAACCAGTGGAACCGCCTGCGCCAGCGATTTCACCCCCACGATGACAACGGCTACTCCGGTTATCCATCCGGCCACGCTGTCTGAGGGGCTGACCCGCCACTGGCGTGGGGTAATATCCTGGATGAGAAATGGCAAAACAGCGCCCGCACCCTGGCTGCCGACGATGGCCAGGTTCCACTCTAACAAAACGCCGTCGGGCCGGCGGCGCTGGTAATAGGCCGGCTGGCTCACCGGGATCCCCAGGCCGGTCAGCCGGGCGACCTCGGCGGCCATGTCATCCACCTGCACCGCCCAGGCGCAGGGGCCGCCGTTTTCGGCAATGTGGGTTCCCCAAAAAACGGCGTCCTTTAGCCCCGCTTGCAGCGACGAAATCAGCTCGATGTAAGAGCCGTCGCTAAAGCCGAGCAGGGCCATGTGAGTCATGCCGTTGGAATGTGGCCCACCGTAGACGGTAGCCAGGCCGGCGGCGGCAAAAGCCTGCTCCAGAGGGGCCAGGGCCGGGCCGGCAATGGTTACGTGGTCAACCTTGAGGGTTATCATCGGTACGTACACGGGGCCGGGCAGGGCGGCGGCCAGATGTGTCCCGGTGGATAAGGATAGCGCGACGGCGGCGGGTAGGGCGGGCGGGGGATGATGAGCGGCGTGCCGCCGGTCACGGTGGCGTCGGACGGCAGGCCGTTGACCTGGGCCACAATCCCCGGCTCCAGCTTACAATCCTGCTCAATTTGCTTCAACGTATCGCCCTCTTTGGTAAGGTAAACATTAGGGCCGTGGCCGTACTGCTGCGGCATAAATAAAATTTGCTGCGGGTATACGTAGTCGGGCGGATTCAAATCATTAACCAGGCTGATAAAGGAGGGGTCAATATTAAATTTTTGCCCCAAGCTGTAGAGGTTTTCGCCAAACTGCACCCGGTAGCAAAAACCTATGGTTGCGCCGGGCGGAATATTGACCTGCGGCGTCACCGGCGTGTTTGTAGCGGTGGGTGTGGGAGGCGGCGTCGGCGGGAGGGTGGGGCTGGGGGTAAAGGTAGGCGTCGGCGGGGGTGGGGTAAAGGTTGCCAGAATGGGGGTAGGCGTCCCCGGCAAAGGGATCAGGGTGGCGGTAGCGGGCACAGACAAAGTGGCCGTGGGGGGAAGGGCCGTGCCCTGCCCTACGGCGACCAGGGCCGCTTGGGTAGTCACCAAGATAGATTGTATCTGGCTGTTGACCAAAATCGCCTCGGTGATGTTGATGTCGGTGTTGCCCTGGCCCACCCCCTGGAAATTGATGGTGGCCAGCACTCCGCTGCCGCTGACCGGCTGGAAGGGGGCCAAATCGCTGACGGTGTAATTGATGATCCCCACCGTATTGGTTACGACATTTCTGACCACAAATTCCGGGTTAGGGAAAGCGCCCGGTTGGATTTGCACTCCCTCCTGGCCGGAGTCGGCATCCTGCACCTGCAGAATGGCCGGGTTGAATTGCAGGGTCACATCCGCACCCACCAGATCGGTGACGTTATCAATGATAATCTGAAAAGTGGCGCTGCCGTTCAGCTCTAAGGCCGCACTGGGCGGCTCCAGGCGCACGGTAGCGGCAGCTTGAGCCGCCGCCGGGAGCGCAATTTTACGAGCAACCCATTCCGGCTCAGGGATAAAGCCGGCTGCGCCCGGCGCGCCGGTCTGAGTGATGGGGGCAGCAGCCGGAGCAGTACCGATATCGCCGCCAAGTTGACCTGGCCTGGGCACATCGCAGCCGGCCAATCCAATCAGGATAAATAACAACCACATCCCGGAGATGAGTCTGTTCATCTGCCGCCTCCTGCCTGAGAAGAAAACACTATGTCAAGTAACCATAGTGTATCATAATTTACATAAAACGTAAAGTGCAGGGGGAGTGGGAGGGACAGAAGACCTCCGCAGCGCATCGGCGCAAGCTGCGGAGGTTTTTATAAAGATTAAGTCAAGCTTGGCTGCTATTCAGTTGTCAGGAAACGATCTGCTCTTTCCAGGCCGACGGGTTGCCGTTAGGCTGGCCGATGCTCTGGTACAGCCCTAACGAGTACAGGGTGGAGGCCAGGACAAACAACTGCGCGCCGGGCGAGATTTCTCCCTCGTGGGCGTAATGAACGGCGTAGCAGACGCATAGGGATATGTCTGCTACGTTATTCCTTACTCCCTGCCGCTGCCCAATCTGTGACCGGGCCGCGCAGGTTGTAGTTGCTGGCGGCGATGGTCAAATCAAAGATGTCCACAATACCATCGGCGTTGACATCGGCGCTGGGGTCGTCGGTGCGATAGTGGAGGGCCATCTTAGCCAAATCCAGGATGTTAATGATGCCATCCGGCACAACATCGCCGCCGGGCAGGGTGATGGTTCCCAGGTTGCCGGCCGGCCTTTCTTTTAACCCAATCAGGTAGCCGGGGTGAGCCGCCTGCAGACAGATAAATTCCCCGCCGGCCTCGGTCAGGCTAAAGTTACCCTGGGCGTCGGTGGTGGCAACCGGCTCGGTGGTTAAAGAGGAGGAGCACGGTTCCTGGCTCAAGTAGATTTTAACGCCGCTGTGGTCGGTGCGGCCTTGCAGCAGCACCACGCCGGAGATTGGCTCCACTTCACCGGTGATCACCCGGCTGACGGCGGCCAGGGCGTCCAACCGGGGGATGACCTGCCCGGTGCGGGCGTCGGTAACCGGCCGGCCGGTTTCTTTGAGGATGGTTTCCAGGTCGGTGGGGGTCAGGTTAGGGTTGGCCTGCCACAACAAGGCCGCCACCGCCGTTGCATGCGGCGTTGACATGGAAGTGCCGGATTTGGCCGCTTGCCCGCCGCCCAAATTGGTAGACCACACCTGCACGCCGGGGGCCAGCAAATCCAATTCCGGGCCGCTGTTGCTGGAGCAGACCACCTGGTCGGCGACTACATTGGTATCGGTGCAGGTGGGCCAGCTTACCTGGCTCTGAGGCGTATCATAAACATTGCCTACCGCCATCACCCCGGAGACGCAGGCCGGGGCCATCAGCGCATTGGGGCTGCCGTTGTTGCCCGCTGCCGCAAACAGGCTGATCCCGGCCTGGCGAGCCGCCTGCACTGCCGCGGCGTAGAGCATGGTATTGGCGTCGGCCTGGTCACACACCCCGCTGTAGCTGCCTCCGCCCAAACTCAGGTTGATAGCTTTGACTTGCAGTTGAGCCTGATGCGTGACCACCCAATCTATCCCGGCCAGCACATCGGAGCTAAAGCCGTTGCCGCTGCTGCCCAGCACCCGCACCGCCACCAGGCCCACCGCCGGAGCGATGCCCTGGGGACTGCTCTGGCCCTGGCTGGCGATAATCCCGGCCACGTGGGAGCCGTGCCCGTTCTGGTCCTGGGCGTTGTCGCTTTCCACCGCATTATCCGGGGCGCAGCCGCCGTTGCGGTTAAAGCAGTGCTGGGCGATGAGGCGAGGCGACAGGTCGGGATGAGCAGTATCCACCCCGGTATCGAGCACCGCCACATTGACCCCGGCCCCATTCAAGCCAAAATCGCGCTGAACGGCGTCGGCGTGGATGAAGATGGCGTTGGCCCCCAGGCCGGCGGCTTCCACCGGCAAATCCAGGGCAATGGCCGCCACCTCCGGCTGCCGGCGCAGCGTCTCCAGGCCGGCCAGGGTCACTTCTCCCACCAGGCCGGGCAGATTTTGATAGCTCTGGATGATGGTCAAATCTTCCGGCGCGGCGACGGCAAGCCTGGCCTGGCTCTGGGCAATTAAGCCAGATTGGGCGGCCAGCTCCGGGCGCAGGGCGACCACCACCCGCACGCTGGGTTCCACCGCCAGGGCCGATTCGACGGCGGTGACCTCGACCGGCGCCTGGGCCAGGGAAGGGTGGGGCGTCAGTGAAAATAAGAGGAGAGACAGGGTTAGTGACATAGGGAATGCAAAAGCTTTAGCTTTTGCACTCCAATTCCACAGAGAAGTTAGATGTGCCAGGAGAGCATTTTTCATAGTTTTAGTGAACCTTCCGTAGCCTCAAGTTGGCGCAGTTCGGATTGAGCCTGCGCGTGGTGCGGGTCAAGGGCCAGGACCCGCTGAAAG
>CAZDMM010000005.1:3753-23084 GCA_964505845.1 uncultured Caldilineaceae bacterium | reverse complement strand
GCAGAAGCGCTTTTCACTGCCTTGCCCGGCCACCTGGCCTTTGCCCAACCAGGCGGCCACATTGGCCGGGTCAAGCTCGATGGCCTGGCTAAAGCGATCATACGCCTGGGCCAGATCACCCTGCGCCATGGCTCGCTGGCCTTGCTCGGTGAGCAGGGCGGCGGTGCGGGTGGAGTTGTAGCCCAGGGCAGGCATGCGGCGGCCGGGGCCGGGCGGGGCCGAGACGGCGCGGCGGCGGGATAAAAGCCAAAACAGAGGGAGCAAGGCCAGGGCCAGGGCGGCGGCGACCAGCCCCGGCCACCAGCCCAAACCGGGCGGTGCGGCGGCAGCGCTGCCGCCGGGCACGGGCTGATCAAGCCGCAGGCCGCTAGCATTGACGGGTACCGGGGTTAGTTTGGAAGAGACGAATTTGGCCTCTACCACCTGCACCTCAAAGGGGCCGCTGCCGACCACCTCAAAGACCACCGTCGCCAGCACCCCCTGCCCGCTGATGGGCGGAGCGGGGTTAAGCAGGGCGACGGCAAAGTCAATCAAGCCGGTGCGGGGGTCGACGCTGTTGGCGGCCACAAAGCGATCATCAAAGGCCAGCAGCGGGCCGGGCGCAATCTGCACCCCTTCAAGGCGGGGGTCTTCATCCCGCACCTTAAGCTGGGCGGGGTCGTACTTGAGCCGGATTTGAGCGCCGTATAGATCGGTGATGTGCTCAAGCTGTACCGTCACCACCAACAGCCGGTCATCCTGCAAGGGCAGGTTTTGCAAAATCAAACGGACCGGCTCGTCGGCCTGAGCCAGGGGCGGCAGAGCCAGCAAGATGACCGCCAATCCGATCATTATTGTGCGATACCAGGTCATATCCTTACCTGTAAAAAGACGTAAAACGCAAAGCGTAATTCCTTACGTTTCACGTTTTACGTTTTTGACGACGCCTTCCCGAAAGTTAGCAGCTTCCGGGAAGGTCGCCTTTAATTCATGGTCGGGCCAGTCTGGCCGTAATTACCCGCCGCTAAAACCAAATCCATAATATTGACCAGGCCGTCGGCGTTAAGGTCGGCCAGGGAATCGGTGGAGTTGTAGTACTTGGCAACATAGGCCAGGTCAAGGATGTCAATGCGATTGTCGGCGTTGACATCGCCGGCCAGCAGCGTTACCGCCGCCAGGGTAAAAGGCTGGCCCGGGGCCACGCTGCTCTGGGCCAACTGCGCCCGCACATCGGCCTGGGCCGAGAGGTAGCCGGGGTAGCTGAAGGTCAGTTGGTCGGCCCCGGCGATGGTGAAAGAGCCGTCTGGGCCGGTTTGGGTTTGCCGGCCGCCGGAGCCGGCCACGCTGATGCCGCTGTAATTACTGCGGCCTTGCAGGGCCAGCCTGCCGGTGACGCCGGTACAGTCTGTGGCTTGAAGCTGGCCGTTTTGGAGGGTCAAGGTCAGCGACTCCCCAACATTGTTGACCAGGATGACATTCTCCAGGGTCAGGCTGGTGCTGCCCGCCGCCACCGGCTGCCAATCTACGTTGATCAGGTTGGCCACGCCGTTGATGGGGCTGCCGCCCAGCAGCACCGCTGCAAAGGAAATCACCCCGGTGCTGGTAGCCACCGTGTTTTGGGCCACAAAGCTGTTGCTGGCAAAGGCGCTGCCCACCCCAATTTGAACCCCATCGCGGGCGGGGTCGGCGTCTACCACCTGAGCTACGGCCGGGTTGTAACGGAGCTGCAGTTGGGCCGCGATGAGATTGGTGACGTTAAGCGCCTCGACGCCGGTTGAACCGGGGCCGCTGCACACGGGCAGGGTCAGATTGGCCGGGTTGAGGCGCACCGTTGGCCCGGCCGGGGTGGTGGCCGTGGGGGTGGGCGTATTCGTGGGAGTAGGGGTCACGGTCGGCGGGGTGCTGGTCCCGGTCGGGGTGGCGGTGGGGGTAGCGGTCGGGGTGCTGGTGGCAGTGGGGGTTACGTCGCCGTTGATGGTGACAGGAGCGCCGGCGCTGCAGGGCAAAAAGCGCGTCCCGGTGGGGTCTGCGGCGGTAAAGGTAAAGGTATACACTCCCGGTACGGTCAGGCCGGGTACCCCGCCCTCGTAGTCGCCGGTGCGGTCCACAAAGGTAAAGGCGGTAGTGGCCTGCATGAGAGCCGCCGGCCCGGCGATGGTATCGAGGGTGACGGCAGCCCCAGGCAAGGGCTTGCCTTGAGCGTCGGCCAGCCGGACGGTGTAGGAGATCGGCTCATTGACCCCATAGTCAGGCTTGTTAAAGATGACAGCGGTAATTTGGCACGATTGGAGACAGTTAGTTCGCTCTTTGACCCGGCTGCGCAGTTCGCCCAGCCGGTTATAAATGTTATCGCCGGGCGAGGTGGTATCCACCACGTCTCGTCCACCGGCAATGGTCGGGATGTTGGACAAGCCGTCATAACTGCCGCTGCCCAGGGGGTCAAGGTTTTTCTGGCTTGTTTTCCAGGCGATCAGTTCCCTGGCGCTGTTCAGCATGGCCTCGCTCGACTGGGCCACCGTCAAGCGGCGGTCATCACAGGCGCCGTAGCAGCCGATGAAACCAATCGCCATTGAGCCGCGATTGTGGGTATCGTGAATACCGATGACATCATCCCCGCCGGCCCGGCCTTCGTAAATTTTGCCGTCGGGGTCAATCAGGTAGTTGTAGCCAACATCGCCCCAGCGCAGCACGTTGGCATGGAAGTTCCAGACCGAGCGCACCCAGCCGGCGTAACCGGAATAAGGCTGCGGTTGGTTGGGCGTTTCGGTTTGATGGAGGATGATGTGCGTTACCGGGGCGTATTGGGGCGGGCGGCGCGGGCTGTTTTGGCCCTCGGGGCAGCCCCACTGGGTGCGACTGATCACCGCAGGCTTGGGGACGGGGCAAACGGTGGTATCGGCGGTGGCCACGCCCGCCATTTGGCCGGCAATCTGGCCGTCGGTTGGCCCCTGGCTGGTATCGCTGAAGGCCAGGGTCAGGCTGCTGAGGGTTGGCGACAAGCCCAGGATGTCGCTGCGCAGGGTTACTTTGAACTGCAAAGCGGCTTGAGCGGCGCCTACCCAAATCAGGTTGCCGCTGCGCAGGTTGTCACGGACAGGGTAGAAGGCTTCCGGGTTTTCCACCCACTCGCTCCAGCCGCTGCCGCCGTCGGTACTGAGGCGGGTTTCCATCCGTAAGCTGGTTCCTTCCGGCAGGTCGGCCCCCCACAGCGGGACGATGTCGGTGGTGTAGCCCAGCGGGGAGAGAATGGCCGGCGAGGTATAGCTGCCTTCCGCCGCGCCCTCAACCAAAGCCAGGCCGCCGGGGGTCACTTGCAGCCCCTCAAGCTGGCCGTTGGCGGCAAAATAGGCCGCGTCAAGCTGCGTTTCCTGGGAGGCAATGACGGCGCTGCCGTCGGGGGAGGTTTGCACCGCGCCGGTAAAGTTCGGCTGGTCGCCTTCCTGCTGCGGCGGATGGGCCAGGGTGGGCCGGGTCCAGGCCAAAGTGGCCAGGATGATTGCCACCATGAGGAAACCAGGCAGCCACAGTTTTTGGTAATTAGTAATTGGTAATTGGTTCATAATCGAGTCCTCCGTGAAAGGGAAAACAAGGGTTGATTGAGACCGCCGACAGTTGACCGCTGACCGCCGCAAGCAGACGTGAGGCGGTCGTCGGTCAGCGGTCAGTGGTCGTTTCGGTCAGCGGTCAGTGGTCGCTCCGGTCAGCGACCCGCGCTGCTGAAAGTTGCCGGCCACCAGGGCCAGGTCGAGAATATTGACCACGCCATCGCCGTTGAGGTCGGCCAACGGGTTACTGGATTGGTAATGTTGGGCCAGTTGGGCCAGGTCAAGGATGTCAATGTTGTTATCACCGTTCACGTCGCCGGCCCGCAGGGTGACGGTTCCCAAAGCGGCGGCGCTGGCCGGGGCTTCCAGTTGAGCCGGCAGATAGCCGGGAAAGGTGAAGTTGAGCGGCTCGGTGGAGGCGATGGCGAACAGGCCGGTGGGATAGCTGCGCGTTTGCTCGCCGCCGGCGCTGCTAACCAGCACGCCGCTATGGTCGGTGCGGCCCTGTAGAGCTACCTGTCCCTGGCGGCACACGTCGTCAATAATGATCTCCAGCGATTTGGTTTGGGTTACGGTGTGGGCGCCGGAAGCGTCGGTAAAGACGACGGTAGCAATGATCGGGGTGACGCCGGTGCGGCCTTGCGGCTGCCAATCAATGGAAATCACGCCGGTTTGACCGTTGGCAGGGGTGCGGGCGTTGGCGGCAAAGTAGATTTTGCCGTTGTTGGTGTCCACCTCATTGCGCAGCCAGGGATCAAAATTGGGATCAGGTTTGACCTCAACTTGTAGCAGGGGAGGGCGAGGCGGGCCAAAGGCATCAATCACTTGCATGAAGGATTTGTCGTAACTCACTTCCACCGCTACGCCGGTCAGGTTGGTCACGTTAGAAAGGAGCAGAGTTCCGGTAATAGGGTCGGTGCGGCGGCACAGGTCTATAGTTTGGCCGGGCAATTGCAGGTCAACTCCCGGAGGGGCGGGGGGCGCGATGACCTCAACCGTTTGGGCGTTGCTGCATGGCCCGCCAGCAGAAGTAGCCGACGATGTAAAGGTATAGACGCCGGTAGTGGTGGGAGTGTAGCTGCCAGTGCAAATGTTGGCCGGGCCGGCCAGGGGCGGGGCTAGGGTTTGGCTGCCACCTGCGGGTGGTTGAATAGTGGTGGTGACGCCGGTGCAGAGGGCATGGGTGATGGTTGCAGTCAAAGTGATGGGGTTGTTAACCGTAACCTGGGCCGGAGAGGCTTGGAGCGAAAGACTGCACGATTCAACCTGTGCTACCTGCACTACCCGCTGGGCCGAGCAAGGGGCAAAGCGTACTCCGGTGGGGTCATTGGCGGTAAAGGTAAAGGTGTAGAGGCCGGGGGTGGTCAGGGCGGGCGATACGCCGTCATAAAAGCCGGCCAGGTCATCCAGCACATCCAGCGGGGTAATCACCGCCTGGGCGCTGAGGGTGGTTTGGTCTACCGTTGCGTCCACCTGCGCCCCCGGCAGGGGTTGGCCTTGAGTGTCTTCCAGCCGCAGCCGGATATTGAAGGGCTGCCCGGCCGGAACCTCCAGGGTGGCCGGGGGTGGATTGGTAGTCTGGCCGTTGATGAGGACGGGGTCTATCCGGCAGGCTTGCAGGGGCGGGATAGAGGTGGAAGTTGCGGTGGGAGTGGGGGTAAAGGTGGGCGTGCGGGTATAGGTGGGGGTAGCGCAGGGGTAGCAGTGGGCGGGGTCGGTATCGCCGCCTTGAAAGGCCAGGCTGAAAAAGGCCAGGGCCGCCAGCGCCAGCAGAATTAACCAACGCTGCGGCTGTGTTTTGAAAAATGTTTGGGTCATTACTCGCCTCCGTGAAAAAAGAGAGTGGTAGTTGGTGATTGGTAATTGAGGCTTGCGTTATGCGTGCCTCTGGCAAATTACCAATTACTAATATCCCAATTACTAATTACCGCTTTCGGAACTTGGCAGAACGGGAGAACACTCAAGCAAGCTTAAATTTTCTCCACTTCCGCCAAGTTCGCCTCCCAGCTCTCCTGGGGATGAAAGGAGGGTTGGGAGAGAGCTACAAGGGTTAGAAACTGTCCACAAGGCAGTTCAGCTTCCCGGAGGCCGGTTTCGAGAATAATCGAGCCTCCGGGAAGCTTTTTAGACGGTTCCTTAGAAAGGAAAAGTACCGCCAGGTGGGAGGCCGTTGGTTGGCCCTTTAGCATTGAAGTTTTTGGCTACCAGCACCAAATCAAGGATATTGATCACACCGTCGGGGGCGGGCGGTGCACCAAGCACCGGGGGCAAGGTTCCACCGGGAGGGCCGGTAAAATCAGCCGCTTGCGAGAGGGCGCTGGTTCCGGCCGATTGGTTAAGCACGCTGGCCATCAAGACGATATCCAGGATATTGACGGTGTTATCGTCGTTGAGATCACCGGCCAGCAGAAAGACCGAGGAGGAGTTGTGCGGGTCGGTAAAGGTAGCCTTGGCGTCAAGATAACCAAACCGGCTCACCTCGACGGTGTAGGGTGGGCTGACGGCCGAATTGTTGAAGGCGCAGAAGCCGTAGATGTCTACCTCGCCGCCGTCGCAGGGATAGATGCCGTTGATACGGACATCGGTAAAAATATCTTTGGGGGTGGCTGACACCACCAAACCGCTGTTCTTACCGCCTTCCAGGCCAATCTGGAATTTGAAGATATTGAGCGGTTCAACGGTAATCGTACCCAGGGTGTCCTGCACCGCTGGGCCGGGCAAACCGCCGTTATCGGAGACCAATGAGGTGTCGCCATCCAGGCAGATGTCGGCCACATCGTCCACGGCGGCATCCGGGTCGCTGCGCCAAACGATCTCAAGCAGGCTGCCGGTGCCGTCAACGGTCACGGTCGGGTCAAAATAGACGATGTTGACGATGAAGGAGCTGTCGGTTTGGCCATCTGAGTTCTGTGTTTCGGCGTCACAGGTGACGCCGGCGCCGCCGGGCTGCACGGTCATAAAATAATCGGTGCCGCGTGTGCCGGGCAGCAGGTCGCCTGGGCGCACTTCCTGCGGTGAGACCACCGAAGCATCATAGCCAATGACCAATTTGAAGCCGGAGATATGTTCCGCGCCCTGCACGTCAAGCTTGGTCACCACGGTGCCATCCCCCCTGGAAACGGTAGTAGCAGCAGGATTCCACAAAAAGGCATCAAAACTAACCGACTGGGCGCTGACGTCGCCCTCCGGCCCCTGGGCCGCCGCCGGAGCAACCAGCAGCACCGCTAGCATGAGGGCCAATAAAATGAGCCAGGTGGGTTTGAGTAGATAGTTTCTTTTCATACAACGAGACCTCCTAAGAAAATAGAGATTGGTAATTAGTAAGTGGCAATTGGCAGTGCTTACATAGGCGCCTCCTGGCTTCAACTTTACAACCGCTGACAGCAGACGGATGACCGCCGCTTACTCACGCCAGCGGTCGCCCGTCGGTGGTCGGCGGTCTTTTGATGCTATTTTCATCATATCAAGTTGTGGGGCTGCGCTCAACGGTAGCAGCGCGGAAAAAAGCTCAGTGGTTTTGGGGAGCGGCTTATCCGTGTTAGCACGGATGTAGGGCAGCCGGGTTTATGCTAGATTCAGGCAGATTGAGTCAGCGGCTTTTTACGAAAATAGACCGGAAACGGACGACCGGGGGCGACTGAGAGAAAGCGGTCAGCGGTCTTCGGTCCCCGGTCTTGGTCGGCCTTAGCCTCAGCCTTTTTAAAAATTTAGCCAGCCCCCTGCTCACCGGAGATTTGAGCAATGTTGAGATGTGACCAGGTTTTTGCCGCAAGGATGCGGGTTATGCGCTTAAACCTGCTGGGGAGCTATCCTCAGCGGGCTGCGGCGATTTGCTGCCTGCGGGTTGAGGGGGTTTGGGGGGTGATTGTTGGTAAAAAACAGAGCCAGCCTGTTTGGGGTTGGCTCTGTTTTGGTTTTGTTTACCCAGCCTAAGGAGGGATATATGATAAGAAAGGTGTTCTTTACCGGCGCTATTAATAAAACATCGTTTTGGCCGGGGCTAATCATCTGCCTGGGCCTCTTGCTGCTATGGGGAACCCGGCCAGAAGACACCCAGGCTCAAAGCGGCGACCAGGCGCTGCCGATTGAACTCAAATCGCGCACGTTCATCCCGGCCCCCGGCATAGACCCGGCCCTGCAGAATGGGGTCAGGGCGCAGGCCGGCCAGCGCACGCACGTTTTGGTACAGCTTTACCGCACCCCCACCGAAGCTGAACGCGCCGATTTAGAAGCGCAAGGAATCCGCCTGCTGGCTTACATTCCCAATAATGCCTGGCTGGCTTCGATGCCGCTCCCCCTGAGCGCAGGCTTGAGCGCCCAGGCGTCGCAAGGCAGCTTGATTCGCTGGATAGGGCCGCTTTTGACCGGAGACAAGATAGCGCCAGAGATTCAAGCCGGCGGGGTAGGCCCCTGGGCCGTTGGTGCAGATGGCCGGGTGCTGTTAGAGCTGCGCTTCTTTAAAGATGTGGGCGATGCTGAGGCCCGGCAGATTATCGCCCGGTATGGCGGGCAGATTGCCGAGGATATCAGCCTGTTTCAGCGTTATGTGGCCTGGTTTCCGGCGAATATTATAGCCCAGTTGGCGGCCGAGGATGCCTTAAGCTGGATAGACAATGGCCCACCCCCAATCGTACCGGCAGATGATCCCATTACGGCCACAGCCAGTGACTCGCCTGATGTTGGCGTAGCTAACGATGGGGCGCGCCTGCTGGTCGGCGTAGACCCTTTGCAAGCCGCAGGCCTGAATGGGAACGGGGCCAACATCGGGATATGGGAAGCCGACGAAGATCCCAGCCCGAATGTGGTGCGTTCAACGGTTGACAACCACGCCGATTTTACCGGGCGATTAACCATCGTAGACAATACCCAAATCAGCAACCATGCCACCCATGTGGCCGGCACCATGGCCGGCGACGGGCGCAACAGCGCCGCTCAAGGTGGGGCGCCTTTTCAGTGGCGCGGGATGGCTCCGGCCTCAAATATTTTCTCTTATGATTTAGCCAACCGCATCACCGAATACAACGGGGCCATTAACACAAATGGTATTCTGCTTTCTCAAAATTCCTGGGGCTTTGTGGTAGAGTTAGCGCCAACCAACAACTGTAATTCCTATGGCGATTACGTCCAGGAATCGAGCGATTTTGATGACATTATCACCGGGCGCTTTGGCCCCCGCATCTCCATTGTATTTTCTGCCGCCAATGAACGCAACGATGGCGACTGCCCCAATCTTGGCAATGGCGCGCCCTTTTTCATCAACTATGCTAACATCACGCCCAGCGGCGCTACCGCCAAAAACACCATTGTAGTGGGAGCCGTCAATTCCAATGACGACTCCATGACCCAGTTCAGCAGTTGGGGGCCGGTGGATGACGGGCGGCTAAAACCAGATGTAGTTGCGCCAGGCTGTGAACAAGACAATATTCGCAACGATGCCATTCCAACCCGGACAATTTGGTCTACCGTCCCAGGTGGGGGGTATGGCGGGAATTGTGGCACTTCAATGGCCGCGCCGGTAGTTTCGGGAGTTTCGGCCCTGCTCATCCAACAATACCGCACCACCTTTGGTGGAACCAACCCGCTGCCTTCCACCGTCAAAGCCCTGCTCATTCATACGGCGGTAGATTTGGATAACCCGGCCACAACGTTTCTCAACCCCGGCCCCGACTACGCCTCCGGCTATGGCCGGATCAATGCTCAAGCGGCGGTGCGGGTTATCCAGGCCCAGGGGATCCGAGAGGATAATATTTCGGCCACTCAGGTTGATACGTTCCCCTTCAATGTCCCCGGCAGTGGTTTCCCCATTAAAGTTACCCTGGTTTGGGATGACGAGCCGGCCGCAGCCAATGCTAATCCTACCCTGGTGAATAATTTGGATTTGCAACTGGTTGATCCCAACGGAGTCACTCATCTCCCCTGGGTTCTTGACCCTACCAACCCCGGCAACGACGCCGCCACCGGGGTGGATAATGTCAATAATGTTGAGCAAGTGTTTGTCGCCAATCCTGTCCCCGGCAACTGGACGGTTCGAGTGCTTGGCAGTAATGTGCCGGTTGGGCCGCAGCCTTACTCACTGGCTCTTTTCAACGCGTTTCCCAGCCTGGAAGTCACCAAATCGGCCTCCCCTGATCCCGCCCTGGCCGGCGACCCCCTCACCTATACCATCCGGGTCACCAACACCGGCAATGTAGACCTGACCGCCACCATCACCGACACCTTGCCCCTCAGCGTTGCCACCGGCAGCCCCACCGTTTGGAGCGGCGTGGTTATTCCAATCGGCAACGTCTGGCAGCAAAATCTTAACGTTATCGTTGACCCCCTGGCCGAAGGCCCCATCACCAATACCGTCCAGGTGACAACGGTCGAAGGCGCAACCGGCCAATTTCAACTGGTCACCCAGGTTATCCCCCGCGGCAAAATCATCGTGGATGCCTGCCCCGACCTGGACGCCGATGGCAATTGTGGGCCGGGCGACCCGCTGCCGCCGGGCGTGTTAGGCTGCCTGCGCGGTGTTCTCAGCGGCGATTTGGGCTGCAAACCCGTTCCGGCTCTCTTTGCCGGTCTTGACCCCAACGATACCTACACCCCTTACTTAAAGTTCACCGGCCCCAGCCAGGGTTATTACCAGACCACCCGCGCCGCCGGTATCCAGGTTAAACACGGCCAGGTTGTCACCACCACCCTCGGCGCAGTCTACCCTGTTCACCCGACCGGCATCGCCGTGCATGCGGGCCTGAACAAGGTTTACGCTGCCTTCCAGGGGCCAAAGGTGGGCAATGACCGGCCCTACCCCTTTGTAGCCGTCATTGACAGCACAACCGATGTCGTATCATACACCATCGGCGGGCCGCAAGGCATTGGCCGCCAGCCCTGGGGCGTGGCCGTTTCCGGCGATAATGTGTACGTTGGCTCCTACGGCCAGGGTTGGATTTCGGTCATCAACGCCAACACCGACCTGGTGGCGACCAACGTGGCCCCCAATCGCAACGACTTTCAGCCGGCGGCGGCGGCGGTCAACCCGGCCAACGGCCAGGTTCACTTTGCCGACGCCAAAGGCAGGCGGCTGCTTATCCTGAACGGGACAGGCCTTGTGGCCGACCGGCCGCTCAACTACCTGAGCGACAGCTTCCGCCCGCTGGAGGTGGCCGTCAGCCCCACCGGCGGCCAGGGCCACACCTTTATGAGCATGCGTCTCAGCAACGGAGCGCAAACGGTCGGCATCGCCGAAACAGGCGAGGTGGAGGCCCAGGCCGCCTTGCCCGGCGTCACCTCGCTGCTGCCGCCGCCCCTGAGCTTTAGCAGCAGCTATGCCGCCGCGTTGTGGCCCCAATCCGGGCCGCCTGAGCCGCGCCTGTTTGTCACCTACGCCGACAACTCCCGGCCCGGCGCGCCCTACCCCAACCCCAACCGGCTGGTCATCTACAGCTTCAACCCCGTCAACCCCGGCAACCTGCTGCAGCGCCAGGCCAATATCCCGGTGGGAGATTACGCTGAGGCCGGCCTGATTTTTGACCCGGCCCTTAACCGCATGCTCGGTACGTATGGCGGCTTTGCCTACGATCACACCCAAAGCGATGCCGGGGCTTGTAGTAATCCCACTCGCGGTGGGATTTACGGCGTGGACGGCATGGGCAACGTGGTCAGCGGCATTATGCCAACCCTGGTGGCCGGCAATCCCCCCCTGACCACCGCCTTGACGCTCAACTGGCGCAACCCATTTGAACTGGCCCTCAACCCCACCAACGGCAAAGTTTACGTGACCGACCGCTGCTGGAACGAGTTTCCTGCTCCCGGCGGCGGGTTGACCGGCGGCGCGGTGCTGGCCTTTAACCACGCCGGCGTGCCGGCCGGTGGGCCGTTGCCGCCGCCAATTGTGTCGCCGGCCGAGGCCCCGGTCACCGTTGTTCCGGTTGAGCCGAGTGCTACACCTGCCCCAACCAACACACCCGAACCGGCTGCCACCCCGCTGCCGCTGGATACCCCCGTACCGTCGCCCAGCCTGGAACCCACCGAGCCGGCGGACACGCCGGACTCGCTGCCCACGGCTGAGGCGACCACCCAGCCTGAACCAACCGGCGAGCCGGCCCCCGACGAGTCTGCCACCACTGCAACCATTTCCGGGCAGGTCAATCTCGCTCAGGGTCACAGCGCCACCCTCACTCTGGATGACAGCGGCCAGAGCGTCAACACGGATGAGGCCGGTCTCTTCAGCCTGGCCGGGGTCACAGTGGGCATGCATGCCTCCCTCACCGCCGATGCGCCGGGCTACCTGCCCGTCGTGTGCCGCGAGGTGGAGGTGATCGCCCCGGAAACGGCCCTGAGTACGGTAACGCTCCTCAGCGGCGATGTCAACGACGACAACCGTATTGATTTGACCGATCTCATCAGCGCCGCCGGCAGCTTTGGTCAGAGCGGTTCCGGCCTGGCCGCCGATGTCAACGGCAACGGGCAGGTTGATCTCATTGACCTGCAAATGATCGCCGCCAACTATGGGCAGGGAGTCCAGGCGTGGAGTTGCCGGTAAGTTCATGCTTGACGCCGAGGGGAAGTTAGCTTAAGATAGAGACAGACGTAGAGCGTAGTACGTGTTGCCTGGTGCATAGCGACTTTACGCACCACGCAACACGCAACACGTATCACCCTTATGCATCAACTGTAGCTCTAAAGGACGCTCTTCTCTTGTCCCCCATCCACGTATTAATTGCCGAAGATCAAACCATTCTGCGCGAGGCGTATGCCCACGCCCTGCAAACAGCCCCGCATATCACCATTGTGGCGTCGGTGGGCGATGGGGCGGCGGCGGTTGAGGCGGCTCGCCAGCTCCGGCCGGAGGTGGCCCTGCTAGATATCCAGATGCCCAGGCTCAACGGCATCGAGGCGGCCCGCCAGATTCGCTCGATTTTGCCGCATATTGGTATTGTGCTCTTTTCTCATCACGGCCAGCGCCAGTACGCCGAGGCATTTCTGCGCGACGGCACCGCCGGCAAAGCTTACCTGCTCAAAACCACTCTTAATGAACCTACCGAACTCATCCGGGCCATCGAGGTGGTGGCCGAGGGCGGCGCAATTTTAGCCCCAGAAATTCAGGATGAACTGATCCGGCTGGCCTCCACCCGGCCCCAATCGCAGCTTAACGAGCTGACCCGGCGGGAGCAGGAGGTGCTGCGCCTCATGGCCGAAGGTTACACCAACAGCGCCATGGCTCAGCGCCTCTCCCTCAGCGAGCGCACGGTAGAAAGCCATGTTAACAGCATCTTCTCCAAGCTTAACCTCACCAGCGAAGTGACCCATAATCCCAGGGTCATGGCGGTGTTGTTGTTCCTCCAGGCCGGACAATAAGGGGAGATTGGTAATTGGTAATTGAGGATTGGTTATTTCCAATCTCCAATTACCAATCTCTAATTACCAATCTCCTTTCTCAAATAACACGTAAACGCTTGCAAGTGGCTGGGGTTGGGGCTGGGCTGGCCGAGGGGCAGGCGGGCGTAAACGGTGGTACCCTGGCCGGGGCTGCTCTGGAAAGAGAGCCGGCCGCGCCAAGCCAGCACTCGCTCGTGCATGGAGAGCAGGCCCAGGTGTCCCTGCTGCCCCATCAAATGCTCGGGGGCCGAGGTTAACCCCACCCCGTTATCCTGCACCGTCACCGTCACCGCCTCGTCGCGCCAGCGCAGGTGGATTAAAATTTGCTCGGCCTGGGCGTGCTTGAGGGCGTTATCCAAAGCCTGGCGGGTGAGATAGTACAAATCCCGCTCCAATTTGGGGTCGGGCAGGCGGGCGTTGTCAAAGCCCTGCGCGGTCAAATCAACGGTGCGAGGCGCTGAGGGGGGCAGGGCATGCTTGGTCAGGCTGTCCATGTAAGCTTGCAGCGCGGCAATCAAGCCTAAATCGGCCAGGATGGCCGGGTGCAAGCCCTGGGTAATCTCACGCAGGCGCGTGTTCAGATAGCGAGTTTCTTGCTCTAGCATTTCCAGCCAAAGCTGCACTTTGGCCGTATCGGTGGTTATCTGGCGCTGGCTGTTGCGCAGGGTCATGCCCATGGTGGTCAAACGGCTCAAAATGTCATCGTGCAGTTCCACCGCCAGTTTGCGCCGCTCTTCCTCTTGAAAGTCAAGGCTGCGCCGGTAGGCCAATTGCAGTTGGGCCAGGGTGGCCTCCAGGTCGGCCACGAGACGGCCATTCTTAACCACTAAAGCAAGCTGCCCGGCCAACAGATCGAGTTCCGGCCGGTAATTTTGACCGGGCGCATCGCTGCTAAGGCCGATCATTCCGACCAGTTCCTCACGCAGCCGCAGTGCAGTGACCACCTTAACCTGCATGGCCAGCCAGCCCTGACGCAGGGCGCTTTCCGGCAGGGCGGTAACGGGCTGGGTGCCGCGTAGATGCTTGGGCGACAGGTCAACCGGCAGCTCCGTCAGCGTCTCGCCGGTGGCTGTTCCCTCCCGGTGAGCCAGGGTGAGCAGACCCTCCTCCGGACGGTACAGCCACATGGTGACGCCGGACGCTCCCAGATCGGCGCACAAGGCGCGGCTGACATAAGGCAGCAGGTCGTTCAGAGGAGGGGCTTCTGGCCCCAGGTGGCTGTAGGTGGACAGCAGTTGGCCCGGTGATTCCGGGTGAAGGCGTCGCTCTAGCCAGGGCTGCCCCAGCGCAAACAGCAGCAGAGCCGCAATGGCCGCCCCAAGCTGGCTGTAGGGAATAGAAAAAAAAGCCAGCATCCCGTACAGCGCCGCCGCCGCCAATGAGGTCAACAACAGGGTGAGGAGGGTATGCGCCCTTATCGGGAACCACCCCGGCTGAGAAGAGTATCGCACGACCCTTTCGGGCCTAAACGCTTTGCCAGCCCAATCCATCAATATCACCTTGCTTTTTTGGCCGGGCAGGGGAGGGAAGGTTGGAGGATTGGTACCTCTACTATTTAAACGTGCTGGGCCGGCGCGCCGGCGCCGGTCTGGCCTGAACGGGAGCGACCGCCGGTTTTCTGACATTTTTTAGGGCAATGACCACCCCCACCGCCATCAGGCCCACTATCAAAATAATGGCCGCCACCAGCCACCAGGGATAATTAGCCGGCGCGGCCTGCTCCGCCCCACCGATCGTTAACGGGGCAGTTTGGACCGGAATGGTCTGCAAATTGACCGAAACGAGGATAGCCTGCTCTACCGTGATGGTGGCCGGAACATTTTGTAGTGTTTTAAAGGTTAACCGGGCAATAGGGCCGCTGCCGCTCACCGGCGGGGCCGGGTTGAGCAGGGTAATGGCATAGGTCACTTTCCCTTCAGTTGGGATGGCTTGATTAGCTACCACAAAGCCCTGGTTCAGCGGCAGCAGCGTCCCCGGTTCCACCTGCACCCCGGCCTGGTCCTCCTTGCTGTCCTGAAGTTCCAGCACCGTGGGATCATACTTTAAATGAAGTTCCAGGCCGTATAGATCGGTGATGTTTTCGGCCAGCACCTCAACCTTTACCACCCCCCCCTCCGCCGGGGCCGGCTGCAAGGTTACCCGCGCCCCGGTATCGGCCCAGGCGGCAGACGTTGCCAGCAGGGTGAGCAGCGCTGCCCCTGCCAAAAAGCTAATTTTTGAAAAAATTTTGGTCCAGGTTTGCATAGTTTCCTCCAGAAAATAGCTTTATCGCTCCGTAGGGCGGCATAGGGATGCCGCCCGCCGAGGCATGTGCGAAGCATGCTTCGGCTACGGTAGGCCCGGCTCAAGGTGGTTGGCTCGCCCCGGCGGCCCGGCAGCCAAACGGAACGTCCGCACAGCGGTGGTTCGGTTTGAACGGCATTGTACGGTCAAAGCGGCCAGGCGCGGTTAAAACGCTCACCGCTAACGGCATGGATAAAGATGTTATTTTTATAATGGAAAGTGTTGGATTGGCGGTAACGGCCAGCGGAGCCGTTTGGACGGGGGAGAAGCAACCCCAGTTTAGGCCGAATTGGAATCTGCCGGGTGCGGCAGATTGATGAGGTCCACGTTGGTATGATCGCCAGAGGGCTTGAAACAAAGCCAAAAGATGGCTCATCATCAGGATTCACCAAAAACTGTGGGTTGGTAAAGAACGGCGCAGCCGCCGGAATCGAGCGGCGCAAATAGTTAAAATTTCTATGAGAGAGCATAACACGGTCTGGCAGCGGAAACAATAGCGATTCGGTACCACGAAGAGAGGGGGAGATGTCGGCAGCCAGAAAAAATATGGCTGCTGGCATCTGGCCGCTGACTTCTGTTCAGCCGGGAAAAACATGGTATAATTTGCTCTGCGACCTGATTGGGGGGATCATTCGCGAAGGCGAACTAAATTTTTACATCAAAGGAGACTGCATGTGAAACTTCACGAATACCAATCAAAGCGTATTTTTGCCAAGTATGGCGTGCCCATACCCAGGGGCGATGTCGCCAGCACACCCGCGGAGGTGCGAGACATTGCCAGGGAGTTAGGCGGCCCGGTCGTCATCAAAAGCCAGGTTTTGGTGGGGGGGCGCGGCAAAGCTGGGGGCATCAAGGTTGCCAAAAATCCCGATGAGGCCGAAGCTCTGGCCGATCAGATCTTGGGGATGAACATCAAAGGTCTGACCGTTGAAAAGGTGTTGGTTGACGAGGCTGCCGACATCAAAAAAGAAATTTATCTGGGTATTGTCATTGACCGCGCCCAACAAAAGCCGGTGGTGATTACCTCTGCTGAAGGTGGGGTGGAAATTGAAGAGGTAGCCAAAACCAACCCCAATGCTATCATTCGGTTAGCTATTGACCCCCAATTGGGTATGATGGATTACCAGGCGCGTAACCTGGCCTTTGACCTGGGTTTGCGCGGCGGCCACATCAACAGTTTTGTTCAGATTGCCAAAGGGCTGTACCAGGCTTTTGTCGGCGCCGACGCCAGCCTGGCCGAAATCAACCCGCTGGTCATCACCGGCGATGAGCGGCTGTTGGGCGTTGACGGCAAGATTGTGCTGGACGATAACGCCCTCTTCCGCCACCCTGACCTGGCGGAACTGCGCGACATCCAGGAAGAAACCCCCTCTGAGCGCGAGGCCCGCCACGCCGGCTTGAGCTATGTAAAGCTGGATGGTGAAATTGGCTGCATGGTCAATGGGGCCGGCCTGGCGATGGCCACCATGGACATCATCAAGCATTACGGTGGCGAGCCGGCCAACTTCCTGGACATCGGTGGGGGCGCCAAATCAGACAAGGTAGCGGCGGCGCTGCGCATTATTCTGAGCGACCCCAAAGTCAAAGCAGTGCTCTTTAACATCTTTGGCGGCATCACCCGCTGCGACGAGGTGGCCAAAGGTATTTTAGAAGCCCTGCAGCAAGTCAATACCAACGTCCCGATGGTGGCCCGACTGGTCGGCACCAATGAAGCAGAGGGCCGTCGCATTCTGGCCGAGGCCAACTTCCCCAGCGCCTCCAGCCTGGGCGAGGCCGCCCAAAAAGCCGTGGCTTTGGCCCGGGGAGCCTGAGGAGGAGGCGCATCATGAGTATCCTGGTCAACAACAATACACGACTCTTAGTGCAGGGTATTACTGGGCGAGAAGGGGCCTTTCATACCCAGCAGATGAAGGAATATGGGACGAACATTGTCGGGGGTGTGACCCCCGGTAAGGGCGGCGAGTGGATCCACAGCATCCCGGTTTTTGACACGGTGAAGGAAGCCTTTAACGCCACCGAAGCCAACACCAGCATCATCTACGTGCCGGCCCGGATTGCCGCCGATGCGATCATCGAAGCCGCCGCCGCCGGTATTAAGCTGATTGTGTGCATCACCGAAGGTATCCCGGTGCTCGATATGGTGCGCGCCCAAAATTTTGTCCGCCAGAGCGGGGCGCGGCTGATTGGGCCTAACTGCCCCGGCCTCATCAGCCCTGGCCAGGCCAAGGTGGGCATCATCCCAGGCCATATCTGTAAACCTGGCCCCATCGGCCTGGTTTCCCGCAGCGGCACCCTCACGTATGAGGTGGTGGCGGCGCTGTCGGACCGGGGCATTGGGCAAAGCACGGCCGTCGGCATCGGCGGCGACCCCATCATCGGCAGCAATTTTATTGATATTTTGGAGCTGTTTCAGGATGACCCGGAAACGCAGCAGGTGGTGCTGATGGGTGAAATCGGCGGCACCGACGAGCAAAAAGCGGCTCGCTTCATTGCCGAGCGGATGACCAAGCCGGTGGTGGCCTTCATCGCCGGCCGGACAGCGCCTCCCGGCAAACGCATGGGCCACGCCGGGGCCATCATCGAGGGCGGCGAAGGGACCGCCGCCGAAAAAATTGCCGCCTTTGAAGCGGTCGGCGTGCCGGTGGCCCGCCTGCCCGAAGAAGTGGCCGAGATTGTGGCCAAGCGCATGTAGCGGTGGGTTTTTAAGTTTCACATGTAATTTGACTGCAGACCGGGGACCGGGGAAATTAGCCGGTCTCCGGTCTCCTGTCTCCGGTCACTAATGAAGTTTGACGACCAATTTTGAAAATCAAAACTCATCAGGGATGTTGTGATGCCAAAGGCAGAGGACTTGCCTCCCCCAACCGATCTTTCCCCCTACCTCAACCGCTGGGTTGCGCTGGTGCGCGGACGCGTGGTGGGGGTGGGCTTGACGCCGGAGCAGGCCGAGCGAGCGGCCAAGCGAGTGAGGCCCAAAGACAAGGCGCGGCTGGTGTTTGTGGATGGGCAGGGGCGCGTGCAGGAAGAAGAGATAAAAAATTAGAAATGGATTGGAATAACAACACTCTGCAAAAGCATCCCCTCCTCCAGGCCGTCATCCATATCCTCCACACCCACCACCTCGAAGCCTACCTTGTCGGCGGGGCGGTGCGGGATATGCTGCTGGGGCGAGAGGAGATTGTTGACCTGGATTTTGTCACGCCGGGGGATGGGCTGGCGGTGGCCCGGCGGGTGGCCAATGCGCTGGGGGCGGCTTTTTATCCACTGGATGCCGAGCGGCGCACGGGCCGGGTAGTGTTCACGGTAGGTGAGACGTACTTATCCCAAAGCTACCTGGATTTTGCCAGCCTGCGCGGGGCCACCCTGCTGGATGATTTGGCCGACCGGGATTTCACAATCAATGCCATCGCCTTGAGCCTGGCCGAGCCGTTTGAATTGATTGACCCGCTGGATGGGCAGCAAGATTTGGCCCGGCGGCAGCTTCGAGTCGCTTCCGTCACGGCCCTGACACACGACCCGGTGCGGGTGCTGCGGGCGGTGCGCCTGGCGGTCGAATTGGCTTTTACGATAGAGGCGCGCACGGAACAGTTGGTGCGGGCGGCGGCCCCGGGGCTGCCGCAGGTTTCCCCGGAGCGGCGGCGGGATGAGCTGGTCAAGCTGCTCAACACCCCCGCGCCCGGTCAAGCGGTGCAAAAGTTGCGCGATTTGGGGGTCATCCCGTATATTGTGCCAGAAATTGAGCCGCTGACCGGCGTCGCTCAGGGGCCGCCCCATTATCTGGATGTGTTTGAGCACACCGTCGCGGCCCTGGAAAAGTGGGCAGGCATGCTCCACAGCGGCTTAAGCGACCTGCCGGAGAATCTGCGGCCACAGGTGGCGCAGTACCTGGCCGAGCCATTGGCCGGAAATCTGAGCCGCCAAAACTTACTGCCGCTGGCCCTGCTGCTGCACGATGCAGGCAAGCCGGAGACGCGGGAAACGGCAAGCGAGGCCAAAATCCGATTTGTGGGCCACGAGAAAATCAGCGCCAAAATTGCCCGCCGGGTAATGCAGCGCTTCCGCTTTAGCAGCCAGGCCGGCGCCTGGGTAGAAACAAGCGTGGCCCACCACATGCGGCCGCTGCTGCTGGCTAACGAAGGTTTGCTCAGCCGCCGGGCCGTGTAC